>JAUZQJ010000061.1 GCA_030951045.1 Mariprofundus sp. | reverse complement strand
ATCACCAGTTGGGCAGATGGCAGCGGCTAATTGAGTTCTTGTCAAAGTTTCCGGGTTGTAGACAGTTCCATTCCATTGGGCACTTTGCCAAGAAGCTGGAGTTAACCAGCCGATACCATCCGGATCATGAGAAGTGTTGATGCCGCTTGCCAATGGCTTGATAGAAAATGTAGCCCACGCAGCCTGGCTTGGGGTGTACTGGGGTGTGTTGTTCCCGCTAGCACTACTCGCACCAGTACCAGCACCACCACCACAGGAAATAAGTCCAATGTTTAATAAACCTATTAAACAAACACTAATCAATGTATTCGCTTTCATATTATTTTACTCCTATCATTCGTGGAAGGCTTAGGATCAGCTTTGAATTTTGACTTTCTGTTGGCAGAATCAGCAAAGTAATTATTACGGAGCAAAAGTAAGTTCCATGGCTGCTCTATTCATGTTCCTTGGCAGACTTTCACATGCCGCACAAACAGAATTCAGATCAATATAGGGTGCCAATCAAGTAGGTAATTGTCCGTATTTCTAGACTGTTGGTTCATATAGGCATCTGTATGAATCAACAGTCTCCCCGAGTAACGTGATGGAACAACGAAATCGGCATGATGTGCTTGAGATGAACAGAAAACCGAAAATAATTTGTTGCAAGGATACATCATCTTTCGAATGCTATGCATAGTGATTAGGGCGATCAGTGAGGATGGTCACTAGTCGGTATTTGTTTTGATGTAAAATGTTGACAACTAGTCACCTTCTAGGAAAAACTGAATTACTTCAGTTTGATTACAGCTCACTAATGTAGCTTATTAGCTCCGTTATACGCCGATCACCAAAGACAGAAGTCGGTCAAAACTAGATCTTCAAAGGCACCTAGAATAAGTTAGATTGATGATAACGAATGTATCTCGCCAACTTTGTTTGTAGAGGTACACCATAATGTTTTACAATATTGGTAAAAAAGGCTCATTCCTAATCAGCAATATCGTTTGAGAATTTTTTTTCAGATTGCCAGATACTATAGCTAACACCCAGGACTGCGGTTAGATAATTCTTATCCTTCACGAGCGGGCTATTGGCGACAACACCGGTGGAAAGGTTGCGATAACGTGTGGAGGCGAAAACGGTAACACGGTCAGACCAGCGATGGCTGACAGATGCGGAGACAAACATCGAATGCAACCCTCCCTTGGCCTGATAGGCCGCACGAGTTGCCGTGGCATACTGCGGAGCTACGCCATAGTAGGTTCTATTGAATTTCTCAGAAGTGTAAAGAGCACCTATGCCAATGCGATATTGAGTGTTGGCATCTGGGTTCAACTGCCATTGTAGCTCAGGCTCGGATAGCCATCCCAATGATTGTCCTCTGGTGTCGATAGACCAGCGCCAAGGTAATCGGAATCGTATACCTGAGGTGTCTGACTCCATGATCTGCCAGTTTAAACGGGGCCCGAACTGAAATGAGAACTTCAACTCTGGCATACCTGCCCGCGCCCTGTTGTTGTTGCGAACCGACAGGCCGCCTCCAAAGGAGGCATCCAGGGTGAGGCGCTTGAGACCTAAAATTTCTGCTCGGATGCCACCGCGATCCACGTTGACGCGGTCTCCCCTATAGACGAAATATGGCAGAGGGAAAGCCAGTTGATAACGCTCGTTACTGCCCATATACTGAGGTAGAGATATTGCACCGAGGGCAACACCAACCTCCCATTTGGGAAAATTTTCAGTGGCTTTTGCAAGGCCGGGAAGACTCAATAGAAGGATAATGAATGTGCAGAAATAATGTCTGAAAAGAAGGCTATGAAAATTATTTTTGGCACATATATGCTGGATTAGCATGATTTATTGCTCCTTCAGAGCTTGTCTAATATCGGATAAAAACCTCTTACTATTCGGCTCCGTGTTACTGCCGTAACTGGCAATAAGGCCGCCATCGCGGCCGATCAGATATTTATGGAAATTCCACAGCGGATACTGGCCTGCGGCAGTGGCGAGGCTTGTATAAAATGGCGAGGCGATGCCGGCACGCACATGTGATTTGGCAAACATCGGAAACTTCACATCATAGGTGAGCCTGCAGAATGATTTGACCTCGGCTTCGGTTCCGGGCTCCTGTTTACCGAAGTCATTCGACGGGAAACCCAGCACAACCAATCCCTTTTCCTGAAAGCTACTGTACAGCTTTTCCAGTCCTTCGTACTGGCGTGTGTAGGCACAGTGGCTTGCAGTATTTACCACAAGAAGCACTTTTCCTCGATAGTGATTACAAAGACTGACGGTCTGGTGTTCAACCAACGTCTTGACCTTGTGATTCAGTATTTGCGGGCATGCGTCTTCTGCCAGTGTTGGCGTTGCCATTGCCGGGATTGAAATGATTAGTGTAAGCCAAAATAAATAACGCATTTGATTCTCCTGTGGATGCAAACGTAATGTATTGTATAAGTATTGTATAGATTTAGTTGAATTTATTGTACAGTCTTTGTATGCTTCGCCCCATGCCTGCACTTGCCCACCTTCCCGATACCAAACAATTTCCTATTCGCCATGTGGCTCAGGTAACCGGTGTTTTGCCCGTGACCTTGCGTGCCTGGGAGCGTCGTTATGGGCTGATTAAGCCCGAACGTACCCCTAAGGGGCATCGCCTTTATTCCGAGTCTGATATTCAGATAGTTCATCAGATTGTTCGCCTGATTGACCAGGGGATATCGGTTGGCCGGGTTCGCCAATCATTATCCGGCATCGGCAAGGAGGAGGATACAGCTTCCGACTGGCCGAAGTTCCGGGAGCAGTTATTACGCTCACTGTCTGCCTTGAATGTGATGCAGGCGCTTGCCGTGTTGCGTCGCGTCGGCGCGATCTACCCGCTGCATGTGCTGTTGGGTGAGTTGATCCGACCAGCATTGCTGCAGTTGCAGCATTCTGAAGCATCAGGTCGCTGGGCCTTCCACTCTATGTTGATGCAGGCAGTTCACCTGTACATGGATCAACGCACAGCCGGTGTCGAGGTTAATACCCGACAGCGGCCTATCCTGATCAGCCGTTGTCTGGCAGCGGGTGACGATTTGCAGGCGAGGGTGTTCGAGGCGCAGGCCAGAGAAGCAGGGCTGGATGTGCGCTGGATTGGTTTGGCACCGAGTCCGCTGGCGTTTGCTGATCTATTGCAAGCAAGCGGGGCAGGCGGTGGTCTGCTTTGGGAAGATGCCGAGCCTGTTGATGACTGGGCGGCACAGTTGCAGCAGTTGAAACATGCTGCCTCTGTTCCGTTGGCTGTGGCAGGTGATTTTTCCCTGCGCCATGCATCGCGCCTGCAGGGATTGGCAGTAACCGTGCTGGCACAGGATGCAACAGCAGCCATGCAGATGCTACGTACATGGAAATAGGTAGGAGAAAATATCATGACTCATCGAATCCATCGTAACGGATTGATCTTGGCAATTACTATTCTGTTAAGTTTGTCTCTTGCCGATATCGCGTTGGCTACCCCTTCGTTTTCCCGCCAAGTGAATGCGGACTGCCGTGCCTGTCATTTTCAAAGCATGCACGCCCTGAATAAGTTCGGTCGTGCGTTCAAGAGCAATGCCTTCAACATCAACAAGCAGATGAGGCAGGAGCTGAATCAACGCCGGAAGAGTAAGGCTGTTGCTGACAGTGTAGGCTGATTCGTTGTGACAGCGCCTTCTTTGATATACCGCCATGCGCTGGTTTGTCTGCGCCGTGATTTGCGCCTGCATGATAATACCGCCTTGCTGGCGGCTTTGCGGCAAAGCCTTAACGTAAGCCTCTGTTTTGTGCTTGATCCTGAACAAACGGTTGAGCATGCCTGGCATAGTAGCTCAGGGCTGGCATTCATGCTTGAAAGCCTTCTCATGCTTGATGATGAGCTGGCAGAGCTCGGTTCGGGCCTTACGATCCTGCAAGGTAACCCCGAGGATGCACTGGCTGAAGCTTGTGACCACGGCGATTTTGATGCCTTGTATCTGAACTTGGACTACACCCCCTTTGCCATCCGGCGGGATGCAATGATCATGGAGCTATGCGAACGCCGGGGCATACCATTGCATACCAGCCACGATGCCCTGCTGACTATTCCCGGCGAAGTGCTGACGGGTAGCGATAAGCCATATCAGGTATTCACGCCATTTCATCGAACGGCTTCCGCGCTGCCGGTGGCGATGCCGCAGTCATGTGAGCATGCCTGCAAGCTGGCTCCCACCTCCGTAAAGCTCAGAAACGATCACCGGCAAATCTTGTTGGCGCATAAACGCCGTGCATCACCGGTCGCCGCCGGCAGGGGTGGGGCGATGACTGCGCTGGATCAACTGGCCGGACTGCAGGATTATCAGACCACGCGTGATTTGCCGGCACTCGATGCCACCAGCCACCTGTCGGTTCATCTGAAGTTCGGCACCTTGTCCGTGCGTGAGGCGTACCATGCCATGCAACAGTATCTGGATTCCACTCACCCTTTGCTGCGCCAACTTTACTGGCGTGATTTCTTCAGCCACATCGTGTTTCATCACCCGCACGTTTTCGGTTCAGCATTTCAGCAGCGGTTTGATAATATTGAGTGGCGGCATGATGAGCATCATTTCGATGCCTGGTGTACGGGTAAAACCGGATTTCCCATTGTTGATGCGGGCATGCGCGAGCTTAGACAGACCGGCTTTATGCACAATCGTGTCCGCATGATTACTGCATCCTTTCTGGTCAAGGATCTGCATATCGACTGGCGTTGGGGTGAGGCATGGTTTGCCCGTCATCTGGTGGACTACGATCCTGCGGTGAATAACGGCAACTGGCAATGGGCTGCATCCACCGGTTGTGATGCTCAGCCCTGGTTTCGTATTTTTAATCCCTGGTTGCAGCAAAAACGATTCGATAGCGAATGCGTTTACATTAAACGCTGGCTGCCTGAACTGGCCGGGCTTTCAACCGCTGCAATTCATCAATGGCAGAAGCACCCGCTCAGCGACCATGCCTATCCACAACCCATCGTCGATCATGCCACGCAGTCCCGGCTGGCGAAAGCCATGTTCAAGAGCGCCCATGACAAGGAGACCGTCAATGACCACAGATTGTAAGCCAAGAGTGGTAGTAAGCCGCTGCCTCGGATTCGAGCCATGCCGCTATAATGGCCAGATGCTCGCTGATGATCTTATCGAACGGCTGAAATCCCATGTAGAAATAATTACCGTCTGCCCGGAAGCGGATATCGGACTTGGTACGCCCCGTGCCCCCGTGCGCCTGGTCAAACAGCAGGGCGAAATTATGATGATTCAGCCCTCAACGGGGGAGGATGTCAGTCAAGCCATGCACGCCTACAATCAGTCAACCCTGGCCGGGCTTTCGCATATCGACGGTTTTATCATGAAAAGCCGATCACCATCCTGTGGGCCTGCAGGCGTGAAGGTGTATGCGTCATCGGGGAAGGGTGCTACTGCTGAAAAAGGTGTTGGCCTGTTTGCTCAGGTTGCCATGCAGCGTTTCCCGTTTGCCGCGATTGAGGATGAGGGTCGCCTAAAGAACTTCCATCTGCGCGAAGCCTTCCTGATGCGTCTGTTTGCGCTGGCGCGGTTGCGTCAGTTGATTGCCGAACCTTCCGTGGCTGGACTGACTACTTTTCACGCCAGCCACAAGTTGCTGATGATGTGTTTCCATCAGGAGATGATGCGCCAGTGTGGTCGTATCGCCAGTAACGGTGACGGGCTGCCCCTGGCAGTCATGGTGGAGCGGTATGCCGGAGTATTTCGGGAGGCCCTGAACCGGCAGCCCGGACAACGGAATATCATCAATGCCCTCTATCATGGCTATGGCTGGATTTCTGAAGGTTTGTCGGCGGCTGACAAGAAGCTGTTTCTTGATGCCATGGAAGAGTACCGGGATGATCGGGTGACATTGGCAACCATGCTGCATCTACTCAAGTCTTATGTGGCACGCTTTGCCCATGATTACCTTGGTTCGCAGCACATTCTCGAACCTTATCCACGCGACCTGTTTCATCTGTCGGATTCCGGTCGATGAAACTGGTACAGCAGGAAGGGGATTGTATCGATGACGGGTTTCATACGTCCTATAAAATCGATCAGCATGATTGCATTTATGCCGTAGGGGATACATGGCAGTCGATGGCAGAACAGAATCAGGTTGGGGATACCTGCGGTCTTGGCAATTTGCAGGGGAAGTCGGTGTTTGAGCAGTTCAGCGATGCAGAAACGCGGATGATTTATGCCAAACTATTCGAACGTGTTCGGGCATCGGGGCAAGCAGTTCGCTTCCAGATTCATTGCGACGCATTGCATTTGGTTCGCATCCTTGAGGCTCGCATCGTACCGCTGTCCGATAAACATCTGGAGGTGGGGTTCAGGGTAATCAAGGAGCAGGACCGAGATCCTGCTGTAGTGATCGAGCTATGCGGTCTTGAAAAACCATTTATTACTATGTGCAGTTATTGCGGTGATCTGAAAAATCGTGATGGCGAGTGGCAACCACTGGAAGATGAAATCAGTGCCAGTGACCTGTTTAATGTCCGGGAACTACCCTCAATCAGCCATGGTATTTGCTTCGACTGCAAAGAAAATTTTATTATGCAGCTTGCTGCCTACAGGATGAGAGCATGATTGTTTTTCTGAGAATAATATTTGTCGCCACAGTGCTGGCAATCACTGCCATGTTCAGCGGTTGTACAGGACTTCCGGCTGGAGTCACGCCCGTGCCCCGGTTTGAACTGCAGCGCTATCTGGGTACGTGGCATGAGGTGGCCAGACTCGACCACTCCTTCGAGCGGGGGCTGACTCGGGTCAGTGCGGAATATTCACTACGTGATGATGGCGGTGTGAAGGTGGTTAATCGCGGCTGGGACGCTGAAAAACAGCAGTGGAAGGAAGCTGTTGGCAAGGCCTATTTTGTCCGACGCTCAGACGAGGGTTATCTGAAGGTCTCTTTTTTCGGCCCTTTTTATGGTGCTTATGTAATCTTCTCATTGGATGCAGACTATCGCTACTCCTTTATTTCCGGGCCGGACAGGGACTATCTGTGGTTTCTTTCGCGTACGCCGGACGTGCCGCAACCAGTCATGCGGAAATTCATGGCGCAGGCAGCAGCACTGGGCTTCGATACCGATAAGCTTATTATACTAAGGCAGCAGTATAGCCAGGAGAAGTCCCGATGATTCGCATTGTTTATGTCAGCGTCGCCACCAAGCCTTTTGACGATAAAGAGTTGCTACAACTACTCGCAAGGTGCAGAGCCAGTAATACCGAGAGGCTTATATCCGGTCAGCTGATCTATAGCGATGGAACCTTTATGCAGGTACTCGAAGGGCCGGAAAAAGAGGTGGATGCAACCTACGCGCGCATTAAAAAGGATACGCGACACACGAATGTCACGTTGCTTGAACGCAACACCATTGATGAAAAACAGTTTCCGGATTGGAGCATGGGTTTTAAAACACTCAACCGTGAACAGCTTGAGGGGATACAAGGTTACAACTACCAGTTCGATGAAGATGTGAACGGTGATAATCCTTTTACCAGTCAGTTGTTTGTCTCCGAGTTGATGAAAAATGTGAAGAATCAGTACGTGGCCGACATATCACGCGAGGGCGCTGCACTGCATCAGGCCGACACATCGCTGATTGGCTACCTGAACAAAATGGTTAATTATACGGTACTGGTGCTGGCAGCACTGATGGCCTTTGTGGTGCTTTGCGGTGTTGCCGAAATTGCTGCCGAGCTTTATGTGATGATCAAAAGTACACCGTATGTACTGCTTAGTATCAGTGGTATTACATCCACCTTTGCCTCTTTCCTGGCTGTGCTGATTGCCATCGATATTTTTATAAATATTTCGCTCTATGTACGCAAGCATGTGATTGCCGTGCGGTTGGTAGTGGCTACGGCCTTGATGGCTGTAGCACGAAAAATTATTGTGCTTGAATTCGCCGATATCCACCCGATGCAGATCATTGCCATGGCCGGACTCGTGGCCGTGCTGGGCTTCTGTTATTACTATTTATCACGGTTGAAAGAGAACGATTGACGGTTTTCTCATCATCGATGGATCAATACAGATTACATAAAACACAACAGTAGGAATAATATGACGTTTACAACAAAAGATAGTTTCAAACACGAAGATGCCGTTTCAACAGGCGTGCTTCTCACCAACCTGGGTACACCTGATGCTCCCACCAAGATAGCGCTTAAACGTTATCTGAAAGAATTTCTTTCGGATGTGCGGGTGGTGGAAGAACCTCGTTGGAAGTGGTGGCTCATCCTTAATGGTATTATTTTGAATATTCGTCCGGCAAGATCTGCCAGGGCCTATGCGAGTGTCTGGACCGACCGGGGTTCACCATTAATGGTGCATAGCCTGGGTCAACAGAAGGGGGTGCAACAACTGCTTGGTGACAGTGTGCATATTGAGTTGGCCATGCGTTATGGTAATCCATCGATTGCGTCGGGTTTGCAGAAACTCCGTGAAAAAGGGTGTACCCGGATTCTGGTGCTTCCGCTTTATCCGCAATATGCCGCTGCCACAACAGGTTCAACGTTCGATGCGGTGGCCGATGAACTCAAACTATGGCGCTGTGTTCCTGAATTCCGCATGATTAATGCCTATCATGATTTCGCGCCTTATATCGAGGCGCTTGCGTTGAGTGTGCGCAAACAGTGGGATGCCAATGGCAAGCCAGATCGTCTTTTAATGTCCTTTCATGGTATCCCACAGCGATATTTTGATGAAGGAGACCCTTACCCGTGTCTGTGCCGTAAAACCGGACGTCTGTTGGCAGAAGCTCTCGATTTGAGTGAAGGGGAATGGTTTGTCGCCTTCCAATCCCGCTTTGGCCGGGAAGCATGGATCAAGCCCTATACGGATGAAACTCTAAAAAAATGGGCTAAGGAAGGCGTTGGTCGTGTCGATGTCATATGTCCGGGTTTTTCTTCCGATTGCCTCGAAACGGTTGAAGAGATTGAAGTGGAAAATCGCGATTACTTCATCGGCGCAGGCGGTAAAGAATTTCATTATATTCCAGCCTTAAATGCGGATGAAGCGCATGTAAAAGCATTGGCTGGTCTTATTCAAGAGCATATTGTTGGTTGGGCTAAGCCAACAAGACAGGAAGAAACAAAGTTGTTAGTGGTTAACGGCTCTGAGAGTTGACGGTTATTAAAAAGAGAAAGCACTTAATTGACTAATATACCTTAATATGGTCGGAAGCGGTCGCTCAGATTATCTACTAACCCATTCTTCAAAGAGCAACAGGATAGGGTGCTTTAAGCGTTGTGGTTAGCGGTCTGTTTTTAGTCTATTCGGGTACTAGCCATCCGAAATAGGCTGTGCCTGAGCCAGCCGTGAGTTTCTCATTGATCCAGTGCAAGGATGTTTGCATGGCTTGTTTGGCATGCCAGGGCGGGTTGATAATTAGCATGCCTGAGCCATGCATTTGCATATCCGGGAAACTATCTCCGCAATCAAGTTCAAGCCGCAGAATTTTACGTATGCCGGAGCGCTTGAGTTCCTGGAACAGTTCCTTATGGCGCTCGGCGGGCAAAAGAGGATACCAGATTACATATACGCCAGCCCGAAAGTGTTGGTGACTGTGGATAATGGATTGGGCAATCTTGTTGTATTCAGATTTATCTTCATAGGACGGGTCGAGAAAAACCATGCCGCGTTTTTCCTTGGGTGGCAATAGTGCGCCCAATGCCTCAAAGGCATCACGTTTATGCAGTGCAAGCTGGCGACTGCTTTTGAAACTGTTGCGTAAACCTTCAAATTCTTGTGGGTGCAAGTCGCAGGCGGCAAGGCGATCTTGAGCACGTAACATGGAGGCCAGTAGGGAAGTAGAACCCGGAAAGCGAGCGAAGCTGCCATCGCTATTCTCTGCCTCAATGTGCTTAAACCAACGTGTGATACCTGTAGGAGCATTGGCATGGCGTAATGGCCATACTTTACCGATGCCAGTATCAAACTCCCGGTTTTTAAGTGCTTCGGGTGAATGCAGATCGTAGATGCCGCGGCTGGCAAAAGCATCGAATAGAAACATCGGCGTCTCTTTTTGCTGCATGGCGGTAACAACATCTCCAAGGATGATATGTTTTAACAGATCAGCATGATTGCCAGCGTGGTAGGTGTGTTGATAACTAAGCATGCCAGCATGCTGATGTAATGCTCCGATATTACCAGTGGGTAAATTGTAATGTACGGAAGAATTCAAGCGGTTTGTTTGTAAGGAAATACTGAATAATTAAGTGTTTTCTTACAGCCCACGGATGCGCTTATTTATTGCAGGATGCAATAAATAAGCATCTCCTTAGTGTTTGGGCATGCGAATGACTGTTCTTTTCTTATCCCTTGCTACAATGTGTTATATATTTCCAGTTCAGGCTTTAGCCATTATCAATGCTGAAGATTTGGACCTTTCCATGGATGATAATGGTGTGGCGGGAAAAATGGATTTCTCCGTTAGTGGTAGCTCAGGCAATAGTGATAAAATAAGCAGTGAAGCGAGTGGTCATTTGATATGGAGGCATGCACAGCATCTGGAAATGTTGGCTGCCAGTATCAATTATGGGAAAAGCAGTGGTGTGCGCGACACCAATAAATCCTTTGTGCATTTTAGGCATCGTTATGCGTGGAATGAGATATGGGGATTGGAAGCATTCACCCAGGCGCAGCAGAATGAATTTGCACATCTGAAACTACGCACCTTGTTTGGCGCAGGGGGGCGTTGGTCTTATCAAAGTCATGGCCTGAGTATGCATGTTGGTGTTGGCAGTTTTTATGAGCGTGAGGTTCTGCGTGTTGTTGCTAATATTGCTCCGGTCACGCGCCTATGGCGTGGTAATGCATATCTGGCTTTGGGCTATGCCTTTGATGAACGGGTCCGTATTCAAAATACAACATATTACCAACCTGCCTGGAAAGATCCGGGTGACTATCGCTTGCTCAATGACACGGCGCTCAATGTTGCCTTGAATGATCGCCTGGATTTAAAACTGGTGATTGAAGCTGCACAGGATTCACAACCACCAGCTGGCGTGAATAACAGTGATGTCAGCTATAAGACAGGCTTATCATTCCGTTTTTAGCATTTTATCCGGAGGTATCTGTAATGATGGCTGCTTTATGCGTTTAATAATCTTTGAATCTCTTGAGAAAGCTGCGTCAGCTTGAATGGCTTTTGATACAAAGAGCTATAGTCAAAATCACTGATTTCATGCTTAGCATCTTCCGGGTCGTGGCCGGTAGAAAAGATGAACGGAAGCTTAGGAGCGCTTATGCGCATACGCCGTGCCGCTTCCTGACCGGACATGCAGGGCATGACCATATCAAGAATAGCCAACTTGATGTCACTCTGATGTGCTTTGAACAGACGCAATGCCTCATTGCCATCTGCAGCCTGGAGTGTTTGGTAGTTTAGTGCCTTTAGTGCTTCTACAATCAGTTTTTGTATGACCTTATTATCATCAGCAACAAGAATTAATTCACCCTGGCCCTGATAACTCTCACCCTGGCTAGCTTCATCTTCTTCAGCAAATTGATCTTTGATCAATGGTAAATAGATATGGAATGTAGTGCCGATTTCCACTTGAGATTCTACTTCTATGATGCCTTGATGTTTATGGATGCAGCCATAGGCCATGGATAGACCAAGGCCAGTTCCATGCCCTGCATCCTTGGTGGTGAAGAAAGGGTCAAATACTTTATTGATGGTTTTATTCGGTATGCCACAGCCATTATCGCTAATGCTTAATTTAAGCATGGCATCTTCATGAATACCCGGGTGTTGATCAGCGAAAGCCTGATTTATAATAAAATGTTCCAAGCTGACTTCAATCAGCCCGGCCGGACGTGACTTGAGAGCATCCCGAGCATTATTCAGTAAATTCATGAGCACTTGTTGTAATTGCGTAATATCGCCCATGATTGAGATATTCTGTGTGCATATATTTAGTTTTAACTGAATCTGCTCGGGAATAGATATTTTTAATAAACCGATGCTGTCGTGCAGCACCTTATTAAAGACCAGTGATTGCATTTCGCTTTCGTCATTGCGCGAGAAAATCAACAGGTCTTTAATGATTTCTGATGCCTGATATCCCAGTTTTTCGGCTTTGTCGATGCTATCAAGGGATTTTTCAGGATTTGTGATATTTCTTTTAGCTAGATATAAATGCATGAGAAGACCGGCTAGCATATTGTTGAAATCATGTGAGATACCGCCAACTAATGTGCCAATGGCATCCATTTTTTGGGCTTGTTGAAACTGTGCTTCCAGTCTTTCATATTCAGACATATCTTGTTGAATAGCACTGTAAAACTTGATTTCATCATGAAGCATAATGGGTACAATGGTCATCAGTGCGGGATATTCCGTACCATTTTTACGGCGGTTGATGATATTGCCTTCCCACACTTTTCCGGATCGAATGGTGTGCCAGATATTGTGAAAGAAATCTGCATTATGTTTGCCACTATCGAGTATGGACATACTGTTTCCCAGTACTTCATCGGAGCTGTAACCATTGATCTGTTCAAAGGCTTTATTGACATAGGTCACGCATCCAGCGCGATCAGTGATAATGAATCCTTCTCCAGACTGTTCAATTGCTTGTGATAATGTTTGTAAGCGAAGGTTTTTCTCTTCCAGTTCAGCTGTGCGTTGTTCCACGCGTGATTCAATGTCGATGTTTAATTGCGCGATCTGTTTTTTTAATTCTACCTGTTCAGTGACATCACGCAGCAGGCCTTCAATACCGATACAGACTTGTTTATGGTTCAAGATCGTATGTGCATTGGCTAAGACATGAATGGTGTGCCCATCTTTATGCAATAATTCAAGTGCATAGTCAGTGACAACAGATTGTGATGTCAGCAGTTCAATGAACCGACTTCGATCTTCTGGGTGTTTATAGAAAAAGGTGGCGGGCATACCGGTCATTTCACTGCATGTATATCCTGCTACAGTTTTGATTGAAGGACTTATTTCAACTATATTTCCAGATAGATCGGTAGAATAATAGATTTCATGAATGGCGTTGAGCAGCTGATTGTATTTGATTTTACTCTCTTTCATATGCTTCCATTTATATCATAAGGTGTGAGGGGAATAGTCAACCGAGTAATGTATTTCAATTTATTGTTATCCCCTGATTGTTGTATGAACCGATGTTGAAATAATTTAAGCAAGAATCGCTCTATTGGAATGTAATACTGTGATCTAAATTACACTTGGACGCGCTGATGGTTTCCATTGATCTGAAAATAGCGTGTTTTTAATATATGCTTAGCTGCCGGTAGCAATCATGTTTGAAACTATGGTCTGTAACTCGTCCATGTTGAAAGGTTTGCATAGGATGGCATCAATACCAAGTTCGGTTGGGTTATATGAATGAGGGTCGTGGAAGAAGCCGGACATTACGATGATTCTTGCAGGTGGGCTTTATATCCCTGAAGGCTTGTTATCTTATATCACGTTAAAAAAATCAAAATCCGAGCATGCTGTGCAGCATACAGAACACTTAACAGGGCGACAGCGTGAGGTTTTTTCTTTGCTGCGGACAGGGCTTTCCAATAAAGCAATTGCCAGAGAACTATCTATTTCTGAAGCTACTGTGAAGGCGCATGTCACCATTATTTTAAGGTCTTGCGGGGTTTCATCGCGTACACAACTGCAGTATCCAAAGTAGCGTTGGTTCCACTACTTACCCTACCTAACTAATCTCGTCCTTATTTATCCAGTAGCTGAATGCCATTTTTTTCGAGGCTGATTAACTTTTTCTTATATAAGGCACCGACTGCTTTTTTATACATCCCTTTGCTAATGCCGAAGGTCGCATGAATATCTTCGGGTGAACTTTTATCGGTTAAAGCCAGAAATCCATGGTTGTGTGTTAACTTCTCGATGACGATTTGAGAAATTTCATCGGTTTTTTCACTCGGTCGGAGGTGCAAGCATAGATCGATACGACCATCATCACGGATGTTTTTGATAAACCCGGCTACATTCTCACCACGTTTCAAGCCTTTGGGTACTTCATTATTATGCAACATGCCCCAGTGGCTATGATCAACAATAACCTGGTAACCCAGATCGGTACGATTGGCTATGAACAGGTTCACAGATTCACCCACTTCGAATTCATCTTCAGATTCACGATGCAGGAAACCATCCAGACGGGCTGAACCAACGATGCGCTGGCTCTCTTCATCTATATAAATACGAACAACATACAGCTTACCCTCTTCCATGCGTGGTTTTTGCTCAGGAAATGGCACCAGCAGATCTTTCATTAATCCCCATTGCATGAAGGCGCCGATGTTATTTACTGCAACCGCTTTAAGCAGGGCAAATTCACCGACCATAGCAAAGGGCTCTTCTGTGGTGGCTACAAGTCGGTCTTCAGAATCGCGATAGACAAAAACGTCAACTTCGTCGTCAATCTCACATGTTTCAGGTACATAACGGATAGGCATCAATATTTCACCCAAATCACCGCCATCAAGATAAATACCGAAATCCAGTTTCTTGATGATGCGCAGTCTGTTCTTTTGTCCGATTTCAGCCATATCTACCC
>JAUZQJ010000060.1 GCA_030951045.1 Mariprofundus sp. | reverse complement strand
ACTGGTATGCGTGGCCTCTGCATACATATCACCGGCTTGAATCGCCATGCGCGTGCGCCCCAGCGATTTAAACAGTGCTTCATAGGTTAACAGCACCAAACCCAATGGCCCGGCCCCTTCCACCTGATGTCCCTGATATGCCTGATAACGTGTCATAATGCCTCCATGCGGATTGTGTGATTGAGCGATCATCGCTCTGTCCGGTTATACATATTTATCGGCAAAAAAACGCCCGACTAAAGTAAAAAAAGAAAGTAACTATTATGCGTTTTGTGCGCTGGACAGGCCATAGACCTGATTCAGGAAGCTGCTAGAGCTCTGCAGGGATGCCATTGACTGCTGCATGCGCGTAAACTGCAGGGTTAGCGTTGTTCGCTGCTGCTCCATCTGCCTGGTAAGGTCATCCATTCGGGTGGTCAAATTATCAAAGCTTGTCTGCTCCGACTGCATACTGCTCTGGATCAGGCCGATGGCCGGGTTGGTATACAGATCCAGCAAACCTTCGAATGATGCGGCAATGCCTACACCAACAGTAACATCACCAACTGCATTGATTGCACTACCTGTATATAATAAACCCAGTCCATCAACATTGCCCGTACGCCCGATCAGGAGCTGACCGGTACCTAATGCCGACAGACCATTGATTGTTCCGAGCACATCCTTTCCCACCGCACTTGTATCAGCAATACCCAGCCCATTTACTGTCTGTGTAATACTAAAAGCGTTACTGGAACCATACGATGTCGATTCAAGGCTGATGCCTGTCCCCGATATCACAGCCTGCACAGGAATAGCATAACGCCCCTCTTTCACAATGGTATCACTGCCAAAGGCAAGCGTGCCACCACCCTGGTTGCCAGCGCTAACTGCGACCGTAAGCTGACTGTCCCCCGTGGCTATATCTGTAACAGTAACCTTGCCATTGGCATCAATAGAGGCCGCAACTTCCTGATTAAATGCAGACTGAATCGCTGATAACAGGCCGGAAACCGAATCGGTCGCAGGATTCAAAACGGTATAACTGCCACTTACTGCAACACCGGAACGCAGCGTACCATTGATGCTGATCGTATCATTGGCCGCCACACCCAGGCCCAGGGCTGAAAATGTAGTAGAACCGGTAGCCGGTAACCCACTGGCAGTCAGTGCCGTAGAGAGATTATGCTGCTCGGTATGATTGGCTGCCAATTCCGCATTAAGTGCGGCAACAATTGCGCTCTGCGACAATCCCTGTGTCAGATTAATCACTGCCTGACGGGATGTGCCGGTATCGGTAATCGTAACATCCTCAGCAGCCCCCAGTCCGGCGCTTAAATCCTGCACACCCGGCAACACAGCCTTTTCGGCAGCTTGCGTCAGATTCACACTATAGGTGCCCGATGGCGTGGTCAGGCCATTGGTTAAAAACTGCAGACTGTTATTGGAGCTACTGCCCTGTGCAACAAACAGATCGCGAATAGCCGTTGGATCATTCGCCAGAAAGGTACCAAAACGATCTTCATTGATCATCAACTGACCATTTACATCCGGTTCCACACCGATCAGTACCAGACTGTTCCGGTCACTGGCCAGGCCCGGGATACTCGTAAGCACACTGCTCGACAGACTACTCTGTATCGTGGTCAACAGTGCTTCACCCGCCAGTATGCCACCCGCCCCGGTATTGGGATCAAAGGCAAACTGATCATTAATCATCGACTGTAAGGTATTATAAGAATCAACAAAGGACTGGACATTGGCACGCAGCGCCGGCTGATCAACACCTATGCTCATATTTACAGTCACAGCGGGATCGGCCTGCTTAAGACTCAAGGTGACACCGGAGAGGGCATCAGTAATGGTATTGGTGGTGCGCGACAGGGCCAGTCCGTCAATAGAAATCTGCGCATCATTGGCTTGCTGCAATGATGATATAACATTGGTCTGACTGGAGGCTGACAACTGGAGCCCGGCCAGTGTTGTACCGAATAGTGTATTCGGATCGGCCACTGTGATGGTCTGATTCGCCGGTGGACTGGCGGAATCACCCATCAACACCAGACGAAAGTCACTGCTGCCGGATTTCTCGACAGCTGCAGTCACACCCGTTACAGAACCGGTGATGGTATTGGCGACATCCTGTAATGAATCGGTTGCGCCAACAGTGACATTCGTACCATTAACCTGAAACGTACCGCTCAAACCGAGCACCGTAGATGAACTGGAAACAGGTGCTGCGGCAAGCGTCTGTACTGCGGATGCCGAGGCCAGTGAGCCCAGCTGCAAGTTAGCCAGTCCACCGCCACCATTCAAGGCGGCGCCAGTCATGGAAAAGCCAGCCTGTCCGGTATTGTCCGAGGTTAAAATCAGACGAAAATCATTATCAGCTACCTTCATCACCGAAGCGCTGACACCGGTCGCAGAGGAACCGGTATTCAACTGATTGATATTGGCTGCTATGTCATTAAGGGAATCGGATGTAGAAACTGTAACCGTCGTGCCTTCGAGCTGGAAGCTGCCACTGATATTCATGGCCGCCGTTGCACTGGCCAAAGCTGTGCCGACATTATCTTTTACCGCAGCAGAGGATGCCAGCCGTTGCGCCTCGGCAATCTGCGAGACAATGATACTGTGCTGACCTGCTGTTACATTGGATGTACCATTAACATCCATCAATGTGGAGGCTGGAACCGTAGATGAACTGCTGGCAAGACTGGCTGTGTAACCGAAAAATGCTGTGCTATCCGCCATACCGATGGCCGTACTGCGCAGACTGCTTACTGCTGTATTCACCTGCAGCATGGCATCCTGTCGGGCTGTGATTGCATCCTGCTTTTTCTGCAGTTGGCTGATCTCGAATTGCCGGAGCCCCAATAGCCCGTCAACAGCGCCCTTGGCATCAAATCCGGCCACCTGGCTGGATATAATACTTGCGATTGAATTTGATACTGCCATGACTCAGGCCTGCTTATCCAGCAATAACCCTATCATCGCCCGCATATGAAGTTGAAACTGAACAAAATCCTTGGATGGCAACTGCTGAATTAGTTGCCCTGTAGCTTTATCAGACACCTGTACAACCAGTTGCCCCAGCTGTTCTTCGTATCCGAATGAGATGGTCTCATTCGATCCCTGAACAGAAATATTCGCTTGTTTCACAGCTTGCTGCACATCCTTCAAGGATGGCTGGCCACCTGCTTCCTGCACAACCTTCTTTTCAATTATCGGGGCGCTAGATTCACCCCCCGCTGATTTACCCGTTGCAACACCCGCACCCGGAGAAGAAATAGCAGGACTAACATAAGTCACATTACTGATTGTGTTCATGATAGTACCTCCTTTTACCTGGTTTAGGATTAACCCCCTCCCGTTACCGGGAGAGGGTTAGCCTGTCTCTTATCTGAACAGTGTCAATACGTTCTGTGCTGCCTGATTAGCCTGAGCTAACATAGAAGTACCAGCCTGAGTCAGAATCTTGTTCTTCGTGAAGTTAGCCATTTCAGTAGCCATATCAGCATCCCGAATAGCGGATACCGATGCAGTAGACTGCTCGATACTGGTGGCCAGATTAGCCTGCACAAAGCCCAACTGATTCTGCGTAGCACCCAAATCAGCACGCTGTGTAATCAGCTTGTCCATAGCAGATTTAGCAGTATCAATATAAGTCTGAGCACCTGCCTGAGTAGTCAGCGTACCACTACCAAGCCCCAAAGATGCAGTTGTATACTTATTACGCAGGTCAACGGTTATCTGATTATTAGCGTTATTATCAGCACCTACCTGGAAGGCAGAAACAGCGGCATAATCACCATTAGTCTGGAAAGCAACACCACCTGTAGTCCCGGACATAAACGCTGTTCCCGCTGCAGGTGTTGCATTATGAGTAGCTGTGATAACAAGCCCAACAGTTGCGTTGGTAGAAACAGACGTTGCATTAGTACCACCAGCCGTAAGAGTACCAACAAGCTCCGTACCTGCCGACGCAAGCAGTGTGCCATCGGTCTTGTGTAAATCCGAGGTGGTGGTAACACTTGTAATATCGCCTGTAGCATCTGTAGTAACACTGAATGATGCATTTTCAGTGAACAGCGCAGTACCACTATGCACAAAACTACCTGAACCTGTCGCACCGCTGGTTACTGCAACTGTGGACACGGTTGCAGCGGTACCGGTTACTGATCCCTTTGTAGAATCCTGCCCATTCAGTAAGTTAACACCATTATAGTTGGTAGCATTAGCAATTTTGTCAATTTGTGATTCAAGTTTAACACGCT
>JAUZQJ010000006.1 GCA_030951045.1 Mariprofundus sp. | reverse complement strand
GTTCACCGCAGACATTTGGTTGTGATCGCCTGGGCTGGGCACTATTTTTGGCTGAAGGGCAAATGCGTTCCGGAAAAAGATCAGAATCACTTGCAACGTATGATCGAATTTTGAAAAAATGTAATAATATTCAAAAGGTGTCGGCACTTGAGCATGCTCTGGGCGTTTTACCTTCCCGAAGCTGGCAACTTCGTGTTCAAAAAGAGTTGAAACTGAAATACACTGGAAAAGAATATCAACGCCGTGAAGTACTAAGATACAAAATGCTTTTACAGCGTCTTCAGACTGCATCGGATAAAAATAAGATGGACTTGGTGGAAAGGTATGCAGACAAGTTGGATCCCCTTGTCAGGAAACACAATGATCCTCTGGCTGCAGAAATTGTTGGTTGGGCATACTTTAAAGGCAAGAAGTATGATAAGGCACTGAAGGATTTTAACTATTCCTATAAGAAAACAGAAAATCCGGATGCGTTACGTGGTAAATTGTTTTGTCTGGCTCGCTTGAAACTGTTTTCAGATCTGGATACGTTGGTCAAAGCTAAAAAGAAAATCATCATTAAGGCCGGCCTGATGGATGATGTGCTTCCGATTCTTGCTGGTCATGCGTTGACGCAGAAAAAATATAACGAAGCATTACAGTTGTTGAATGATTTGAAGAAGATTCGTCCATTGACGATGGCCGAAATGAATATGTATGGCTGGGCTAATTTTCACTATGGAAGTTATGCTGTTGCTACAGATACATTCGAATCTCTTTATCGTATGAAGCAAGACGATGTCGTTGCGCGAGGCCTTTATTACAGTGCCAATCGTTTGGGTGATAAAGACAGGCTGAGATCATTGTCTGATGAATTTGGTGGTCGATTCCTTGCTCTTGTTAAAGATGAAAGAAACGATGCGCTGTATAATAGAGAGCAGTTTCTGGTTGTGTATGAAAATGATCCGGATTATTCGGATAGCCTCAAGAATATAGACAAACCGTATGTTAGGGCTGCATATATGGCTAAATTTTTGCAGGGGGCACCGATCTTTTCACGGATGGTTTTACGTAAAGAGATACTGGAAGGGCGTGATGTGATTGACGGAGTGAATGAATTGAATATCCGTATTGAGCATTTAAATCTCGATGCTGGAGCAGGTGCTTTTGCTGAGCCACTAAATCCTTTATTACCAGCTGACCCAGGCTTCAATGTAGGCACAATGACTGTAGTTCCAGGGCAGGTAGCCTATGCTGTTCCAACTCCTACAACCCGTCATTCAGGCTTTGAATGGTCGATTGGCTTGAGGCATGAAGATGAAGGTACGCTCTATGCAGAAGTAGGGCAGGTTGTAGTAAAAACGGCCATCAAAAACGATTACAAATTCAAGCTGGGTTATGAGCGAAAATTTGATGGTAGAAGTGTTCAAGTTGAGGCTTATCGACAACCGTTACGGGAAACTATGATCTCATACTTGGGTATGACTGATCCTTATCAGGGAATTAAGAAATGGGGACAAGTATCCAGGAACGGCGTTAGTTTAACTGGATATCAGGCTCTACAACATAATTTCTCAGTAAGTGGCAACGCACTAGTTGAATCGCGTCGTGGCCATAATGTAGTCGATAATACCCATATGGGTGCGTATGGTGGTTTAAATTATAATATTGCTGTCCCCGGTTTTAATTATTTTTCAGTTGGGCCATACACGCGATGGGAAAAATCGGATATGAATCAGAACCATTATACCATTGGCCATGGTAATTATTTCAGTCCTCAGTATTTACTTGATTGGGGTATTGCTACATCTATGATGACAGAAACAGGCAAACGCTGGTTGGTTAAAGCAGATGCGTCATTTGGTAAGCAGACTATCAATAGAAGTGCAGAGCTTTATTTTCCTCTAACCAATAATGCCGGCACAGTCGTTCTTCCCAATACCTATCTGGGCCAAAGAAATACTGAATATCACTATCAATATGATATTTCAGTGATCTTGGCACTAGCCGATCGCTGGCGTTTACAGGGTGAGTTCAAGCAGGCTCGTAGCTGGTCACTGGTTCCACTGGTAGGACCACAGCGCGCAGTCATGGAACGCTCATTTATGGTGAGCTTGAAATATCACTTTGGTGACCGTGGTCTCAAGCTATTGCGTAAAGATTTCCCTGCTTATGGGTTGAATCCACTGTATTAAAATGGGATCTGAGAAGCATCAGGATAAGCCGTTGAGCTTGAAACCAAATAATGATGCAATATCACTGAATAGACGCAATGTTCTGCAGGCAGTTGCTGCAGCATTGCTGCTGCCTTTATGCCCGTTATATAGCGCGGCGGCACTGGCGACTCCTGTCATTGAAGCTGATGTTTCAGGCAGACTGGCATTTAAGCGTATGTCACAACTGTTAACGGGCTATCAGGATTTAAACCCTGAAATGCTTGAGCAGTTGTATGAGGTTTTTCGTCAAGAGCCATGGGGCATGGATCATTTAAAACGTGTCGATGGCAAGCTATCTGGAGTATCAGATCAGAATCATGTACTTGCAACGCTTGATAAGGGTGAGCACTGGTTCTTTGGTCATTTTTTAACCACATGGATTACCGGCATCTATTATCATCAATCGGGCAATAAAATGATCAGTTATGAGCACGCCTTAATGCATGAAGCCTTTCATGACTTACGGCCCACCCCGGGCATGTCAGATCAAGCATTCGCTTACTGGAGTGAAGCTCCGAATATACATGAGACCGCTTAGTGATGTCTGATAAAAACATTGTTTTCGATACTGATGTTGTGGTCGTTGGCTCGGGAGTAGCAGGTGCGCTCGTTGCCCGACAACTGGCTAGAAGCGGACTTAAGGTAACTATTCTTGAAGCTGGTGAAACATGGCAGCGCGAAGATGCAGTGCAGCGTTATCAGAACAGTTGGAATAGAACGCTCACGGCGCCTTATCAACAAGCCCATTGGACCACGACACCAGCCGATCCGGCATACTTTGCAGGTCAAGGTAACCCGAACTATCAACCCAGTTTTTTAAAGGGCGTTGGTGGATCAACCTGGCACTGGACGGGTATTACCCCGCGTTTCCTACCGTCTGATTTTGAGTTGCGTAGTCGCTATGGGAAGGGTGAAGACTGGCCGATCAGTTATGATGAGCTGGAACCTTATTATGTACAGGCAGAACAAGCTCTTGGTGTTGCAGGAGATAGTGAGAATGATCACGGCTCTCCGCGCAGTGAACCATACCCAATGCCAGCGATCCCCATGACCTATGGAGATAAGGTTATAGGTTCCCGGTTGAGCAAGTCCGGTGTAAACGTTGCAGCACTGCCAGCGGCAAGAAACAGCAGGAACTATGATGGACGTCCGTCTTGTCGAGGCAATAATACATGCACACCATTATGTCCGATTGGAGCTGCATACAGTGCTGATGTGGATGTAGCGAAAGCTGTGTCTGCGGGCGCACAATTATTAGCTCCTGCTGTGGTATATCGATTTGATGTCGATGAAAAACAAAATATTACAACTGCGCACTACAAGCGTGCCGATGGCTCGACGCATCAGGTTACTGCACGCAGGTTTGTACTGGCTTGCAACAGTATTGAAACAGCGCGACTGTTATTGATGTCGGGATCTGATTCAGCTCCTGACGGCCTGGCTAACAGTTCGGGTCAGGTTGGTTGTAATCTAATGGATCATACTATTTTCGTAAGCAAGTTTACCATGCCCGAACCACTCTATATTGGTCGTGGGCCCCAGAGTGTGAGTACTATATTGTCCGGTCGTGATGGGTCTTTCCGTAAGCATTATGCTGCGGCGAAATTTTTTCTTGGAAATGATTTGAATATTCATCAAGAAGCAGCGCTATTGCTAGAAAATGATAAAAACTGGATACACACTATTGAAAAGTTAAAAAAACAGGCTATCTATCAAGGTCAGATTGGCGCAGAGATCGAACAGTTACCTGATCATCATAATCGCGTGCAACTTGATACAAAAAGAGTAGATCCTTTAGGGCTACCCTTACCAATGATTGATTATACTCTGAGTGCTTATAGTCAACGTGGCGTGAAGCACTGGTCTACGTATGTGCGCAGACTGATTCATCAGATGGACGGACAGCATATCAAGACCTCAACATCGCTTTCATCGCATCATCCCAGCGGCACGACACGTATGGGGAAAAGTCCAAAGAAGAGTGTAGTAAATGTTCATTGTCAGAGTCATGATCATCCGAATCTATTTATAGCCGGAGGCAGTGTTTTTCCTGCCATGGGTACGGCGAATCCAACATTAACAATTGCCGCATTGAGTTTGAGATTGGCAGATTATCTGCTGCATAAGTCAACAGGATGAGTCTGCATTGTTAGGCAACATCTCACTTGCCAGGATTGACAAAAAAGCATGCCACAACAACACTGCCCGATAATATTTCCAGGGGCTTCACCATGATAGATAAAAATGTTCCAAAGCAAAATATTAAGATAGGTACTGCCTGCAGCTCCTCGGCAACACGGGTGATGTTGCTAGGCTCTGGAGAGCTTGGTAAAGAAGTTGCCATTGAGTTGCAACGACTTGGTGTCGAAGTGATCGCAGTCGATAGTTACGCCAATGCTCCTGCTATGCAGGTGGCGCATCGTTCGCATGTTGTGAATATGCTTGATGGTGATGCGCTTCGCAGCCTGATCCAGAAGGAAAAACCATCATTGATCGTGCCTGAAGTCGAAGCGATTGCGACAGATACACTGGCTGAATTGGAATCAGAAGGATTTCAGGTGATTCCTACTGCGCGTGCTACGCAGTTGACTATGAACCGAGAGGGCATTCGTCGCCTTGCGGCTGAAACACTGGGCTTGAAAACATCGAACTTTCAATTTGCCGCCACACTAGATGAATTTGAAACTGCGGTGGATGCCATTGGCATGCCATGCGTGGTAAAACCGATTATGAGTTCATCCGGTAAGGGGCAGTCTGTAATTCGTGATGTAGATTGTATTGAGGCTGCATGGGATTATGCACAGGAGGGTGGTAGAGCCGGCAAGGGGAAAGTCATTGTCGAAGGTTTTATCGATTTCGATTATGAAATTACCCTGCTTACTATTCGTCATCGTGATGGTACATCTTTCTGTCTGCCTGTCGGGCATTTACAGGTGGATGGTGATTATCGTGAATCATGGCAACCGCAAGAAATGTCTGATGTGGCCCTTGCCGATTCGCAACATATTGCCGAGCAGGTCACCACAGCACTCGGTGGCTATGGACTGTTTGGTGTGGAGCTCTTTATCAAGGGTGATGAGGCGATATTCAGTGAAGTTTCACCGCGCCCGCATGATACGGGCCTTGTAACTTTGATCTCTCAGGATCTGTCCGAGTTTGCGCTGCATGCACGTGCAATCCTTGGTTTGCCAATTCCGAATATTCATCAGTATGGTCCGGCAGCGTCCTGTCCACTGGTGGTGGTGGGAGACTCCAATCAAGTCCGTTTTGGCAATCTTGAACAAGCGTTGTCTGAACCCGACACGCAAATTCGACTTTTTGGTAAACCCGAAGTGCGTGGTAAACGCCGTATGGCGGTTGCATTAGCACGAGGAGAAAATTTGGAAGAAGCTCGCAAAAAAGCAAAACATGCAGAGCAGCAGATTCAGGTTATCCTGTAACTAACATAGCTCTTGCAGTAGAGCTTATAAGCACTGCAAGAGCTATGATTTATTACTCTTCGTCATCAACACCCCATTCATCATCCTCCATGCCGAATGGCGGGACGCCAATCAAAAACTCGACTTCTGATGTAGGAATATGGGAGTGTCGCCCACTAATCCATTTTATCATATCATTACGGTCACTATCTATATCGTGATTGATGCTTGCCATATGATCCTCCGTTGCAACTCTTTTGTCTGAGCTGTTGATGGGAAGCATTTAATAGTCGAAAGAAGTCAGGGAAATGACAAGCATGTGACGACTGCATGACAACAAGTATTGGCACAGAAGATGCTCTCTATCTTGATAAACAATATTTATGGCCAGATGTATGAACAGGGATTGATTCATTCAGGACGTTTTTTATCGACGGAGGTTTTATGACAACAAGGTTTTCAATCATCGCTTTGGTAACACTCCTGACTTCTACTCTGTTGTTGACGGCTTGCGACAATAATAAAAGTAAGGAAGTTGCTGTTCAAAACAAACCTGAAGTGAAAATTGGCAGGTTGATTTGCGGTGGTCACCTATCCCTGGCTGTCGTGGAGAATCTATATCAAGATGATTTGAGTTCATTCCGTTTGAAAACCATTCAGAATCATGACTGGAAAGATGTAATCAATGATATGAAGAGTGGTGAATTGGCTGGTACATTTGTATTGTCACCATTGGCGATGAATATGATCCGTGAAGGATTACCTGCAAAAATTATTATGATGGGTGATCGCAATGGCAATGGTTTTGTGTTGTCTAAAAAATATAAAACTATCGCTGAATTAAAAGCGCATAAGGCTGTGCTGGCAGTACCGCATATCTATTCCCAGCATCATCTGCTGCTCTATCTGGCGTTGAAACAACATGGTGTTGCATATGATGATGTGACAGTCGTGGGTATGCCGCCGCGTGATATGATCACTTCACTTAAACGCGGTGAGATTGACGGCTTTATGGTCGGAGAGCCTGAAGGTAATAAATCTATCTCGCTCGGTATTGGCTGGATGGCATCCATTTCTCCAAAAATATGGAAGGATCATATGGATCATGTGTTTCTTGCCTCAAACGTTTTTATCGAGCAACAGCCTGAACAGGTGCAGGAGTTGATTAATGCTTTGAAGAAAGGTGGCATGTATATTGAAAATAACCCGCATGAAGCTGCTGTTATGGGGGAAGATTATACCGGCTCCAGTGCTGCCGTATTTGAGAAAGTGTTAACCGATCCACCTGACTGGATTGATTATACAGATATGGTTCCATCCGATGAACGTCTGCGTGCTATGGCCGGTGTGATGGTTGAAATGGGAATATGGAAAGATATTCCTGATAATTTATCAGATTACACCGATCAGTCTTTCATACTTAATGCATCGGGCCTGAGGTAAGCCGGTTTTCAGATGAAGTTCTTTAAAAAGATGCCGCTGCGAAGAGCCTGGTACGGGCTAATTATTATCGCCTCATTGTTGCCCGCTATTGCGCTTTCACCCTGGCTTTCCCAACAAGCGCACAATTTGTTACTTGATCGAGCGCTTTTGAAAGAGGAAATGTTTCATAAAGAGGTTGAAATATTCTTGCATCTTGAAACGAATCGTTTGGTTTCCGTGTTGCAAAACAAGTCTGATCCCATTGCTCATTTCTTAACGGAAGATAAAAATTACAAGGCTATCCGTAAGTTGACCGAAAGAATTGCTCAGCGAGAACCAATGGTGAATACAACGAGCGTCTATGATGAGCATGCAAATATGATCATCCGATCTCTTGTGCATGGACATCAACCGGCAGTGATTGATATGAATAGTCCTGCTTTTGTAATCCCGATGCACAATCGCATCTTTATTGGTTCGCCACAACGACTATCTGATCAACATTATGAATTCCTCATCTCTGTTCCTGTTGTGCATGAAGGCACTGTTGTTGGCGTGATCGTGAGTACAGTTAATATCGATGAATACTGGAAAAATGTCAGAACTCAAATTCCAGAACACAATTCAAAGGTTTATCTCATTGATGGACGTGGTTCCTTGCTTGTTCATCAGAATGAGACAAACCTGAAGCAGGGTGACTTGCTGTCAGATAAAAAGATTGTACGTAGCATTCTGGCTGGGAAAGACTGGCATGAAACCAGCGCGTATGAGGGCTTTGAAGGCAATCAGGTCTTTGGAATTGCGACGCTTGTTCGTGGTCTGCAGTGGGGGCTTATCTCAGAAGTTGAAGCGAAGGAGATCACTTCAGCCATTGTTTCTAAACTGACGCTGTTAATTATTATTGTAGTGCTGCTGCATGCTCTGTTTGGTTTGATCAGTTTGATTTTTACAGGCCGTCTGCTGGAGCCTATTTTTGATCTGGGTAAGGTGATGAAGCGCGCCACAGAAGGTGATTATAGCAATCAAGCATGCGCATCACCGTATGTGGAAATTGATGATCTGAGCCGATCATTTAATATGATGATTCAAGAGATTGAAGTCCGAGAACTGTCACTGAAGAAATTATCACAAGCGATAGAGCAGGGTGGTGAATCAGTCATCATGACCGATAAACACGGGGTGATCGAGTATGTAAACCCGGCCTTCACAGAGATAACCGGTTATAGTTCTGATGAAGTTGTTGGTAAAAAGCCCAATATACTTAAAAGTGGTGTTCAATCGGCTGAGTATTATAAAAAACTTTGGCTCACCATTTCCAGTGGGGAAGTGTGGCATTCCTCTATTGTTGATCAGCGTAAAGATGGTTCTACATACCCTGCACTGATGACGGTTTCTCCAATTATCGATGCGAAAGGCAATATCACACACTATGTGGGCATTCAGCAGGATATGAGTGCGCATGAAATGCTCGAGAATAAATTTCGACAGGCTCAGAAGATGGAGGCGCTTGGAACGCTGGTGGGTGGCATTGCCCATGATTTTAATAATATGTTGGCCGGTATGACAGGGAATCTTTATCTGGCCAAGAAAAAGTCAAAAGACGCAGATGTAGTGAAAAAGTTATCTACCGTTGAAGCGTTAAGCTTTCGTGCATCTGATATGATTCAGCAGCTATTGGTGTTTGCCCGCAAAGGACGAGTTGAATTGAAAATATTTGATTTAGTGCCCTTTATCAATGATGTAATGAAGATGTTTGAAGTGGTGGTGCCTGAAAATATTTCTGTCAGGAAAGAGCTTTGCCAGGACAACTTGTTCATCAACGGGGATGCGACCCAGCTTCAGCAGGTGTTGATGAATCTGGTGAACAATGCCAGAGATGCGTTAATCGGTGTGGATGATCCTGCTATTATTATCAAGCTTGAGAAAGTCGATGTAGATGAAGTTTTTAAAAGAAAATATGCCGATGTTACAGCTTCCATGTTTGCCAGAATCACTGTCCAGGATAACGGTTGTGGTGTCAATGAAGATGATTTGGAGCATGTGTTTGAACCGTTCTTTACCACAAAAGAAACGGGCTCAGGCACAGGACTCGGTTTGGCGATGTCCTATGGCGCAATTCATAATCACGGCGGCATTATTGAAGTAAGCTCTGCTCCTGATCAAGGTACTACTTTTGAGGTGTATTTACCCTTAAGCGATACGTTGAAAGTGAGTGCTGATGAGCAAATATCGGATGATGTGGTGCAGGGACATGGCGAAACCATTCTGCTTGTTGATGATGATCCTGATATGCGTTCTGCCAGCAGGGATGTGTTGGAGAGCCTTCATTATTGCGTTATAGAAGCTGAAGATGGTGTTATGGCTATTGAGATGTTTCTTGAATATCAAGTTGAGATTGCACTGGTGATCATGGATGTTGTCATGCCCCGTATGGGAGGGGTTGAAGCTATACGGAGAATATCCGAGTTTAGTGATGATGTGAAAGTGATCTATTGTACAGGTTATGACAGAGGTGAAATCTTAAACAACTCAGCACTTTCAGGTATAGAATGTATTGTTTCTAAACCTTATCAGATACACACGTTTAGTAAGGTCGTTAGAGAGAAGCTGGATTCATAAGGCCACTGAACGACTAAAACGGATTACTTTGAAGTGTTTGGAGACGCCAGTAAAACTATGCATACGGGCTTATGCATATCTTATGGTGAAGTCGTCAGGTTTTAACGTACAAACTGAATATCGAGTGTGCGCAGATAGGTGTGCAGGCCAGCATCCTGAACCGGGAATACATAGGCATTCTCATCGGATTCATTATGGTGTGAATGCCACCATCCCGGAGGCGTAACAAATACGGTGTTGGTCTCCCACATGGCTTTGACAGGATTAATGATGTCACCATGTTCATCCACTTTTTTGCCGATCAATGTATAAGTATCTGGTCCTGAATAGACAGCCAGATCGAGGGCGACAGATTGATGTCTGTGAGCACGTTGTACTGCACCCTTAGGTAAGAGGTTAAACAACGACCACATGGTATGCGTGATGGTTTTGGTTTTGGCACTATCGGTATTACCTAATATAATACCGACACGATTGCGGTTTTCACGGATGGCAATCTCACGGATGCGCTCCACTTCTTCATTCATATATTCCCTGCTGTAAAAAGCCGGTTTAAAACGTGGGGTGTTTGCTGCAACGCCTAAATAATCCAGCAGTGGTGCATCATGGGTCCAGTATAGTGCACTATCTTCGTCAGCGAAGTGGGTGATACCCTGATTCGTTGGAAGCGTGAATGCATCTCCCTGTTTCCATTCGATGGTACCACTCTCTGTTTCCGTGTGCCCTGAGCCACGCATAACAAAAAACACTTCCGAAGTTGAGTTTACCTTGGTGGATATCTGCTCATCGCTACAGATGCGAACATAGTTTGCCAATAGGCCGGGGGATGTTGCCAAATAAGGCGTTTCCAGAATATCGGAAAGATCGAGTGCAATCACGCGTGTTTCGTCCTGCTCGTGTAAAGAAGCGGGGAAGGGTTGAACGGGTACTTCATTTAAATCCGGGGTTGCGGCAGCACTATATTCCCAACTGACTACTTGCTGTGCTAATGTGTGATTGATGTTGTCCATGGTGTCATCGATCCTATATGAAAATTATTAGTGCTTATCTGATGCTGAAACGATAATTGCGTAATACTTTTTTACCAGTACCAAGGCTACCGTTTTTGGCAATGACGTTGCCATCTACAGTGATACTGAGGCCAGGAGCGTTACCGGCCGTGATCCACAGTGATTCAGAGGCGGCTTGAATAGTAATGTGGTGGCCGGCTTTGAGTAACACCTCTTTTAACTTGTTTCCCTTTGTTGTCGCATCCTGGCTCGGTGCAAATATCTGTAACCAGACTTCTGAATCGACCGCGTCAAAGCGATAGGAGTGACTAGCGTTATCGGTGAGCGGCTTATTGACTGGAGCTTGCACTTTTTCTTTGTGCTGAACTGCTTTAGTTACAGGCGTTGCAGAATGAGGAGCGCTGATCTTATTGGCGCTCTTGTTATAATAGGAATCAACGCCGTGATACTCTTTCATGAATTTTTTGAAGGATGCTGCTTTTCTTTCATCCTCAAAACCACTGACCAGCACATGGTACCAGACCTTACCTTTGGAAATTGTGCGCAGGTATTTGGCATCGATTTTTTTGTTGCGAAATTGACGCGTTTCACGTTCTGCCGATTTTTGAGACTTGGTGGAGAAGAGGTAAACAACCCAGCCCTGGACGGAAGCAGGGGCGGTTGCATATTCAGATGCAATGATGGGTTTGGCGGAAGTGTTCTCCTGTATCACGTTGATAACGGGTTGGCTCTTCGCAGCTTCAGAAGCAGGTGAGATTTTCTTCGCGGGTGTTTGAACTCTAGACTTAGCTACAACAGGTTTTTTTTTGGCTTTTTTAAGGGCCGGTGCGTTGACGGATACAGGTTTAGCACTAACTGGTTTTCCTTCTACTGCTGTATTATCAATTGCTCCCCGCCATTGTTCAGACTGTTTGTTTGAGATGACATTGGTCAGTATCTTCAATTGTTGCTGCTGGTTTTTAATCTGTTGTTGCAATAGCAGCGTCTGTTTTTGTTGATGTTCATTCATTTGATCAATTTGCTTTTGCAGTTTGACCGGTTCCTGAGCCAGATTGGCAGCTTGTTGCGATGCATCGAGACTCATCCAAATTGCTAATGCAGCGATGAGCATGGAAATTAATGTAGCCGTGAGCATGAGCGTGCTGCCTAAACCTGATTTTTTATTCTCTGTCATGGGCTCATCCTTAGTATTGTCTGTCGTTGAGGCTACTTCTTTCTCTGGGGTAATGGCTGCCTCAGGGATGCTCTCTTCAGGCTCTTGCAAGTGAGCAGTCTCATTAACTTCTGCAGCCGTAGTTTCAACTTCAGGGCCCTGATTCTTAAGCTCAGGATCAACCCAGTCCGTAAGCTCACCGAGTTCTTTTTCCAGTGACGATAATGTGTCCAAGCCATCATCCTGCGAAGGCATTTCATCTTCATCCAGGTTGAGACTTAAAAACTCATCTGTTTCGATTGCAGTATTGCTCTTCTCAGTTTCAGCCTGAACACGGGCTTCCTTTTCAGCCTGAATGCGCGATTTCTCTTCAGCTTGAATGCGAGCCTCTTCTTCGGTCTGAATACGGGCTTCCTCTTCGGCCTGAATGCGAGCCTCTTCTTCGGTCTGAATACGGGCTTCCTCTTCGGCCTGAATGCGAGCATCTTCTTCAGCCTGAATGCGGG
>JAUZQJ010000059.1 GCA_030951045.1 Mariprofundus sp. | reverse complement strand
AACATGAACTACTCTATCTCTAACAATGCAGAGTATGGTGAGTATGTAACTGGCCCTAAAGTGATCAACGAAGAGTCTAAGAAAGCAATGCGTGAGTGCCTGAAGAACATCCAGTCGGGTGAATATGCCAAACAGTTCATCCTTGAAGGCGCAACCAACTACGCAAGCATGACTGCAGCGCGTCGTAACAACGCAGTTCATCCGATCGAAGTCACTGGTGAAAAGCTTCGCGCTATGATGCCTTGGATCACCAAAATCGTAGATAAATCTAAAAACTGATTGATCGAGGAGAATGCTCCTCAACGCAATAAAAAGGGAGCCTTTCGGCTCCCTTTTTTTATGCTCTCAAGGAAAGAAAAGAACTTGTTTCTATGACCCTCTCAAATCAAACTACAACAGCAGATGGTTTCCCTCGCACAATAACCAGTTGCGGCCCCTCATCATGGGCTGATTTGATCACTTCACTTAATCGAGCTTTCGCATCCTGTAATTGCCATTGTTCCATAACAGCCTCCTTTAAACTCTTTGTAAGGTCTACGTCAAGAAAACAGAAACCCAATAGTCATCACAATGGCTCATGCATCAACACCACCGGATTCGCAGTTTCACCGATTAGATAAGGTTCAACGCCCAGAGACTTAAAACCATGGCGCTCATACAAACGGATAGCTGACTCGTTTTTTTGCCAAACACGCAGCCACCATCCTGAGCAACCTGATGACATGACGTTTGATCTGGCGGCTCTAAGCAGATCACTGCCTATCCCTTTGCCATACTCATCTTCAACAACATAGAGGCGAACCAGTTCCATCATATTGGCGTTCGGCAACTGCTTTGGTCTGGGCGTTTGCGCCAATTTTGCATAAGCAAGCAAACTATCATCGCATTCTGCAACCCAATAGAAAGCAGTTGCGTCCGCAATTTCCGCAGCGATGCGTACATGATCAAACATCTTTTCCAGATAAGTCGCCATATCATCAGGCCTGACAATATCGCCATATGCCTTGTTAAACGTATGGCGACCTATCTGAATGATTGCATTTACGTCCTTCGCCCCGGCCAGCCGTATTTCACACACGACTACCTGCCCGGCACCCTTTCAGATCAAACACGCCGTTGATTAAGCCGTAGCAGCTGCCAGGGCCTGATCGATATCGGCAATAATATCATCAATATGCTCAATGCCGATGCAGAGGCGCAACATATCCGGTGTCACGCCCGCTGTGACCAGCTCATCTTCACTAAGCTGACGGTGGGTCGTGGAGGCAGGATGCGCGGCCAGTGATTTGGTATCACCGATATTCACCAGACGTTTAAACATGTCGAGTGAATCATAGAACTTCTCAGCCACTTCAAAACCGCCCTTCACGCCAAAGGTAAGCAGTGCGGAGGGGCGACCATCACAATATTTTTGCGCTAGCGCATGGTAAGGCGAATCGGGCAATCCGCCGTACTTCACCCATGCCACATCCGGATGATTTTTCAGATGGTTCGCAACTACGATAGCGTTATCGCAATGGCGCTCCATGCGTAGTGTCAGCGTCTCAATGCCTTGCAATAGCAGAAAAGCATTCATAGGACTAAGGGCTGAACCTGTATTGCGCAGCGGCACAGTACGGGCACGACCAATAAATGCCGCTTCACCCAGTGCCTCGGTATAAACCACACCATGATAAGCTGCTTCAGGTTCGTTCAGCATTGGAAAACGATCTGCATGTTCAGCCCATGGAAACTTGCCGGAATCAACAATCATACCGCCAAGCGAGTTACCGTGCCCACCCATATATTTGGTCAATGAATAAACCACAATGGATGCGCCATAATCAATCGGACGAATCAGCGATGGTGCCACCGTATTATCCACAATCACCGGAATACCATGTTTGTCGGCCATCGCACAGATAGCTTCAAGATCAACAATATTACCAGCCGGATTACCGATAGATTCGCAGAAGATTGCAGAGGTTTTATCATCTATCAGCACTTCAAGTGCTGCAGGGCTATCATTCTCGGCAAATCGCACATCAATACCCTGACTTGGCAACATATGGGCAAACAAGGTGTAAGTGCCGCCATAGAGCATAGGGATGGTGACAATATTATTACCCGCTTTGGCAATGGTCTGAATCGCATAGGTGATCGCCGCACTGCCTGAGCTGACAGCAAGGCCTGCAATACCACCATCAAGTGCTGCACAGCGTTTTTCCAACACATCTGATGTGGGGTTCATAATACGGGTATAGATATTTCCAGGCACAGCAAGGTTGAAGAGATCAGCTCCATGTTGGGCATTATCAAATTCATAAGCCACCGTCTGATAAATCGGTACAGCAACCGATTTGGTGGTTGGATCGGTTTCGTAACCGGCGTGGATGGCAATCGTTTCAGTTTTCATCTTTTCTCCTCTTTGTTGCCTGCATCAGGCAGATCTGTTGTGCGAGCGTTGCCGCTCAAAATTTGTTTTCTCATACACCAGCCCCAGCCAGTTATTCACAATCGACTTGGCCGTATCGCGCCAGGTGTTATCGAGTAGCGGCTCAATATGTGACTCTGGGAAGCTAGGTAATTCAGAGCCCTGCTTAAGCGCATCAAGAAGATCCTGACGATAGTGCTCAGCAATAGCGATCGCATCATCACAAAAATAGTGCTCGGGCATAGGTGGATAATCATCGCGCTCACCGCGCTTAAAACGGCTCACCTCGCGCTTATACTCTTTAAGCAGGCTATTGGTGTCGTACTCCGGATGACCTTGAAAATAAACCATACTATACTGATCAGGACTGACCGCCATATGCACCCCAGCCACCTTGCTCTCAATCAGGATAGTTAAACCGGATCGCTCTAATGGTTCGCGATAAATCGCGTTAAAGCGTGAATGTGGTACATCAAAGCGGGTGTTGATATCACGCAATAATGGATGTTCATGATGCATGATCCGATGCGGATAAACGCCCCACAATTTAGCAGGCATAGGTTCACGTTCAATGTGGTAGAGCTGTTTTACCAACGCATGCGTGGCAAGGCAGGAGCAGAGCACTGAGGTGACATGTTCCTGCGCCCATGTAACCACTTCCTTCAGTGGTTTCCAGAAGGGTTCCTGATCCAGTGAGGGATTGCTGACATTCGCTCCGGTGACAATCAGTGCATCCAGGCCCATCGTTTTGATCTCATCAAAACTATTGTAGTAGTGGGTGATATAATCCTGACTCTCTTCACTACGCTCAAGGCCATCAACGGTAAAAGGGTGAACATAAAACTGCACAATCTGGTTGCAGCTACCGACCAGCCGCATGAACTGTATTTCGGTGGCGATCAGAGCGGCATCGGGCATCATGTTCAACAGCCCGACATGCAACTCGCGAATATCCTGCTGTAGTGCCTGTTTCAAGGTAAGCACCTTTTCACCGCGCTGACGTAGCTTCTCAAATGCAGGTAAGGATGTATGCTCAACCAATGGCATGAATGAAGGCCCTCTCTCAACTATCTTGCCGTAATACAAGACAAAATGAAGCCTAGTTTTTTTCCCCCATGATGGAAAGTCACAAACAGTAAATTACAGATAGCTTCGCTTGTTTTAAGGTTAAATTAAGAATTCTTTCCTATAGCCGAATTCAAACAAAGGGCCCTGCTTCGCGGCCTTATTCAGGAGATATAAAATATGAAAAAAATCATCGCTACTGCGGCTATTACGTTGGCTTCCGTTGGCTTTGCCTGCAACGCAAATGCACAGGAAATTTCTTACTACACCGGTGTGGGTGTCGGCATTCTTAGCACAGAACATAAAGCAGCTGGCGTTGACCAGACCAAGAAGACTTTTGGTGGCTTTGTTAAATTTGGTGCTGATTTTGATTACAAACTCGACAACAACCTTTCAATCGGCGCGGATTGGACACAGTACATGTTCCCTGTCTCTATGAAAGCCGGCATCGTATTCGCAGCCGATTCCAAGGCTCGCATGTGGGGTTTAACCACCAACGTCGCGTACCACTTCTAAAACAAGCGATTTATCTATCTTTACCACGGGGAGGCACACGTCTCCCCGTTTTTTTGAGCTCAGGAAAGAGCCTCGACTACCTTCGGCGCTTTATTTTGTCGTTGAAGGCATCGGCGATGTCGCTGGCTACCACCTTGGCCTCTTTCGGTTTGCCATAATCACCGGTAACGATAAATATCACTTTCCCACTATTGGTATCAATACCCTTCAGTGTGAACTCTTTAACACCTGAATAAGACGCCTCGCCTCCGGTCATTTCACCCCACATACTGCTTGAGGTTGCCAGTTTCAAGTTGCCTTTGACGATGATCTGGAAACCCTGATCACGGTATCCCCCCAATGAGTAGGCATCATTAAAATTGAAAGAGTCAGCAATGGCGCGGGCATCAAAACCTTGCTTAAGAAATTCGGTCATAATCATATCGGTATAAACGTTATTGGAAATGGCTGCGTTGCCGGGGCCGGGAGCAGTGACACTCATACCCCGGATATTGGTGATATCGGTAGATACAGCAATGCGACTATGAGAAAACTGATGAATATCGTAACCATTGGTAACACTAATCTCGATATCTTTCATGCCACTGCGAATGGCCTGGCCAGCTAATTTGGTGGCCGTGCTGCAACCCTGCAATAAAAAAGTGCAAACACCGATTGTAATGACCCATTTTTTCATAGCGTTATTCCCTCCACCAACCTTGGTTTGAATGCACAGACTCTATGATTAAGTTGCCAGTTCAAGCATATTTTTATACCGGCTTCACACATTAAACATTCAGTTCACTGGCATTTAGCCGATAGATAATATGATCCAGATAGTTTCTGGCATCCATATATAATTCAGGAGGTTGAAATGGCAGTTACAATTCCAGGTATTCAATCTTCCAATGCGATACTTTTTTCGCAGAAGGCAGAGACACAGCACAGAACCGCTGAACCACCCGCTTCACTTCATGTAGCAGGTCAGATGAATTTTAGTGTTAGAGACAATCCAACCGAATTAATTTTACGTGCAGCGACAGAAAAAATTAACGCGATGTTTGCTCCGCATCTTGGCGATGGTGCTATTGAACAGGCTGCTCAATCAGGCATGGACATGAGCCCTGAAGCTACGGCGGATCGTATCCTGGCTTTTGCCAGTCAAATGATTGGTCGAGCGGAAAGTAAACAACTTGATCTGCCGATTGAGCAACAAACCTCCCGAACACAGCTGTTTGAAAATATAAAAGTCGGTATCGAAAAAGGTTTTGAACAAGCACGTGGTATTCTTGATGGCATGCAGGCTCTTGAAGGGGATGTAAAAGACACTGTTAATAACACCTATGCTTCTGTTCAACAGGGATTGGATAACCTGGCTCAGTTGCTTGGCTTGTTGCCGCAGGATCCTACTGCTGCGTGAGAATATGGTTTTTGAATAAATAGCCACCCCTTTATAAAGAAGTGTGTGATTATGGTTTATCTACCCCAACGAAAGGAGCCGTTTATCAACAATCATGAACACGTGTAATTTAAAACGGTGCTGGAATTTCAAACTCCATGCGTTCGCGTGTCTTCGGATGATTAAAGCAGAGGCGTTGGGCGTGCAACATTAAGCGCTCTGCATCTTCGCCATAGAGTGCATCACCGATGATGGCGGCATTCAGGCCATCTTTGTGTGAGGCGTGCATGCGCAACTGATGGGTGCGACCGGTGTGAGGGTAAAACAAGATACGTGTTGTTTCGCCTTCGTAGCCAATCACCTGCCAGTGCGTTTGCGCTGCTTTGCCATATTCGTAACAGACCACCTGACGCGGGCGATCATCAAAATCAACACGCAGGGGAAGATCAATATCACCCTCTTGCATATCAGGTGGCAAACGCCTGTTTAACAGAGCCTCATAACGCTTTTCCACACTGCGCTGGATAAACTGTTTCTGCAGTTGCTTATTCACACGTAGATTTTTCGCCACCAGCAACAGGCCCGAGGTAGCCATATCCAGCCTGTGTACCAGCTTGAGTTCCGGTAGTTCAGGGTAACGCTCCATCAGCCGTGTATAAACAGAATCCTTCACATATTTACCCGGTGAGGACATCAATCCGGCCGGTTTATTGAGCACCAGCAGATCATCATCTTCAAACACAACCTGTGGCTCATCGGCACCAACCGTTGCAACGGCCAGACCAAAATCAGGTTCTGCTTCAACCTCTAAACCACGTAACATAAATGGTAAAATCGGATGGCACTTCCCGCGACAAGCCGGGTAAAACTGACCATGGTGGCGGATTCCACTGGCTGGCGATGTACCCCACCAGAATTCAGCCAGCGCCAGCGGGTAGAGACCATGTTGATGGGCATATTGAATCAACTTGGGCCCTGCACAATCGCCTGCCCCTGCCGGTGGCATGCCTTCAAAGAAGTCGGTCATAGGACGTTTTTCATTGAGATGATTGGTCAGTACATAGGTTTCAAATACACGGCGATGCAGAATGCGTGATTTTTCTGTGCGGGTCTCTTTAATGCTTGTGATCTCAGCCTCAATCCCCACCAACTGATCCTGCAACACTTGCAGTTGTTCACTCCAGATCATCATGGCATTGGTGGCTTCGCGTTTATGGTGCTGACTGGCCAGCGCCAGTGCTGCTATCGTTGGCTGCCGCTCAGCATCACTAAGATCCTGCCGTTGCTGTAATATCTGGCGCTGTTGTTTGCGCGCATCTTTTGCGGCTTTGTGTTTTTGTTTCAGTGCGCTCAGTTGCTGATCGCGTGCAAGCATCAGTGCTGCAATCTGTTGTTTCAGACTTGCGCGCAGCGACGATCTTTCAAGCTGTTGTAACTGTGCGGTGAGATCGGCCAACTGCTCATTACCATCGGACAAAAATGCATCGTGGCCGGCCTGATCATACACCTGCGGCACAAAGCCCGGCATGATCCACTCACCATTCATCATGGCTGAAAAGCCACTCAAGAATCCCACTCCACCGCCCTGATCGCGTACCACCAACACACCGAACATTTTGCCGCCATTGGTAGAGAAAAAGTCACGGGGTAAATCCGTTTGAGTAGCCAAACGCTCCTGCAGCATCAGGCAGGCTTTTTCAGCCAATGGATGTGGTGCATTGGAAAACGGACTGGGCATGATAGAGGGCATTTCATCTGCCACCGGAGTTTCCGGAAAATAGGTTAGCAGATCATCTGAAACAGCCGCGTTCATGAGGTGGCCATCACCACCTGATTCTTATCATCGGATGCAATCATTGAATCCTCATCGACACGTTGTTCGCTATCTGAAGGATCATTGACCGTACGATCATCTGAACGGTCTTTGGCCAACAGCATATAGACAGCAGGAACCACAAACAGGGTAAATATGGTACCGATAGACAGACCTGTAAAAATTACCAGGCCCATTGAATAACGCCCGGCAGCTCCTGCCCCACTGGCCATCACCAACGGAATTACACCAAGTACCATCGCAGCTGTAGTCATCAGGATTGGACGCAGTCGCACACTGGACGCCTCAATAATCGCATCCAGTTTAGATCTGCCTTCCAGTTGCAGCTCATTGGCAAACTGCACCATCAAAATACCGTGTTTACTGATCAAGCCCATCAAGGTAACCAGCCCCACCTGAGTATAAATATTGATGGTAGCCAACCCCAGATTAATGAACAGCAACGCACCTAATAGTGCCAGCGGTACAGAGACTAAGATTACCAGCGGATCACGGAAGCTGTTGAATTGAATCGACAGTGCCAGAAAGACAATCACAATAGCAAACAACATGGTGTAAACAAAACCACCGGATTCCTGCATATACTGGCGTGACGGGCCTGCATAATCGGCGCTATAGCCACTCGGTGCTTCCTGATTGAGTGTATTGAGCATGAAATCGAGCACCTGCTGCTGAGATACACCCGGCGCATAAACACCCTGAATGGTGGCAGAATTGAGCTGCTGGAAGCGGTTGATCGATTCTGGTACCACTTCATACGTTATCGAAGCAACCGTAGAGGCCTGAATCATCTTACCTGTTGGGGTACGAATATAATAATCGAGTACCTGCTCAGCATTCAAACGGTGCTCCTGCGCCACCTGCGGCATCACACGATACGAACGCCCACCAATAGAGAAGTAGTTCACATAACCGCCACCGAGAGCCGAGCCTAAAGCCGCACCTACATCCTGCTGACTTAAACCAAGATCAGTGACCATATCCCGATCCACCACCAGAGTGGACTGCGGTTTATCAATTTTCAGATCTGAATCAATGAAAAAGAACATGCCACTGGCCTTTGCTTTAGCCACCACACGGGCAACAATCTCATTCAGGTTTTCAAATGATTCAGTGGTTTTAATAACAAACTGAAGTGGCAGACCACCTGAACCCGGTAGGGCCGGAAACTGGAAGGCTGCAACATGGGCACCAGCAATGGTATTCCACTTCTGCTGTAGCTCCATCTGTAGCTGAGCAGCACTTTTACTGCGCTCCTCCCACGGTTTAAAGATCACCCCACCAATACCCTGATTGATCGTTGGCATGCCGGTAAGCTGAAACATCTGATCATATTCTGGTAGTTCAGCCGCCATCTTATATGCTTGATCGGCATACATACCCATCTGTTGTGCGGTTGCATTGGGAGCGCCAGCCATATGCGCCATGACAATGCCCTGATCCTCCTGTGGCGCGAGCTCAGCTTTGGATGTGGCAAACAAATAAACCACACCAACAAGCAGCAACAAGCCCATCACCACCATCACAGGCCAGGTTTCCAAAGTGCCTGTTAGTCGGCGCTGATAAGCACCATGCAGACGTGAAAACTGTCTATCAATAAACAATACCAGACCGCCCTGTTGCTGAGATGGCTTGAACATCTTGGATGTCATCATTGGGGAGAGAGTCAATGCCACAATAGCCGAAATAGTTACAGCCCCCGCTAAAGTAAAGGCGAATTCGGAAAATAGCGCGCCGGTAAGCCCACCCTGGAAACCAATAGGCACATACGCTGCGATCAATACCACCGTCATGGCAATGATCGGGCCACCAAGCTCGCGTGCAGCCAGAATCGCTGCTTCAAATGGAGATTTTCCTTCGTGATGCATATGGCGATCAACATTTTCCACCACAATAATTGCATCATCCACCACCAGCCCAATGGCCAGCACGAGCGACAGCAGCGTCAGCAAATTAATCGTATAACCGAGTGACTGCATTATAAAAAAGGCACCGATCAATGACAAAGGAATCGCTATTAGCGGCACAACCACTGCACGCCAGTTACCAAGGAATATAAATACCACAAACGCAACAATAAGCAGAGCTTCGACCAGTGTTTTGATCACCTCATCAATCGAACTTTCGATAAACTTGGTACCGTCATAGACCACCTTGCCGGTCAGGCCATTGGGCATTTGTGCAACAATGGCCGGGAATGCATTGCGCACACGCTCAACCACCTCCAACACATTGGCATCGGGTGCAACTTTCACACCGATAAATACCGATTTTTCGCCATCGAAGGCGGTGGTCAGATTATAATCTTCAGCACCCAGCACCACATTGGCAATATCTTCGAGACGTACTATCGCACCGTTCTGCTCGCGGATCGCCAGTTGTTTGAACTCATCCACCGAGTGCAGGCTGGTTGCAGCATTCAATTCCACACTGACCATCTGCCCTTTGCTGCTACCGAGTGCCGCCAAATAGTTGTTGCGGGCAAGGGCTGCATGCACATCGGAAGCAGAGAGACCATAAGCAGCCATGCGGGCAGGATCAAGCCATGCACGCAGCGCAAACTGGCGCGCACCAATGATTTCGGCGCGCTGCACACCTTCAATGCCATCAAGCTGAGGTTTGACCACGCGCAGCAAATAATCGGTGACATTATTGGCCGGCAGTACTTTACTGAAAAAACCCATATACATCGAATCAATCGTTTCACCGACCTGTACGGTAATCACCGGCTGTTGGGCTTCGGCTGGCAACTGATTGAGCACCGCATTCACCTTGGCACTGATATCGGTAAGGGCCCGATTGGAGTCATGATTCAGGCGCAGTGTCGCTGTGATGGTTGAGGCTCCACTGACACTGACTGATGACAAATAATCAATGCCCTCTGCCTGCGCAATGGCCGTTTCCAGCGGTTGTGTGATAAAGCCAGAAATGGTTTCAGAATCAGCACCAAAATAGACCGTACTCACCGTCACCACTGCATTTTGTGTTTCAGGGTACTGGCGAATCGGCATATTCATGATCGCCTGAAACCCTAATACCAGTAGCAACAGGCTAATAGTTGTGGCCAGTACAGGCCGGCGTATAAATATATCGGTATAGTTCATGCCGCACATCCATGTGCGTCACTCTGCGAGCGAGCTAAAGCACGTGTTTCATTGTTGTCTCTACTATCGTGCAGTGGGAACGCCACTGCTTGCTCCTGAAAAAGTATCACTATTAATGTTCCTGCGGTTTCGGTGCAGCGTTATTGGCCGGTTGCACACTGTTATTAATGATCAGCGGTGTACCGTTTTTCAATTTCAACTGACCACTTGTTACAACGCGATCACCTTCCTTCAATCCTTCAAGAATAGCCACCTGATCACCACGCTTTTCACCGGTTTTTACAAACACCTGTTGCGCCACAAGTGTCTCTTTTCCATCTGCACCTTTTTCAGATTTCGCAACAAATAGTGTAGAACCATAGGCATTAAAACTGATGGCTGTCTGCGGCAGTGTTAATAGCTGCAGTGCTGCTCCACTTTCAACCTTCACATGTGCAAACATACCGGGCAGCAGAACCCCATCAGCATTATCGATCACACCTTCCAGCAACACATTGCGTGTACTATTATCCACTACGGCATTAATGGTATTGATGCGGCCTTTGAAAACCCCAACACTGTTTGTAGCTGTCGAGTTAAGCGTTCCTGATTGTTGTTGAACAGAGATCGAAATCTCCTGATCACGTTTGATCATACCGACAAACTTCTGCGGCAGATTAAAATCGACATATAGCTTGAGATTATTTTGCAGCGATACGATCTGTTGCGCCACATTAAGGAATTGACCGGGATTGATCTGACTCACACCAAGGCGGCCATCAAAAGGAGCACGAATACGTTTCTTATCTATGATCGCCTGCTGTTGAGCGACCTGTGCCTGCCTGTTACTCAACTCAGCCTGTGAAATATCAAGTTGCGCTTTGCTGATCGCATGAATCTTATACTGCTGTTTGTCCCGTTTGAACGTGATATCGGCCAGCTTACGACTTGCCCGTAAAGCCTGTAGCTGTGCTTTCTCTTCGGATGCATTGAGCTCAATCAACAGATCACCCTGCTTAACCCAGTCCCCCGATTTAAAATGCACCTTTTTCACCACGCCGGATGTTTCAGCACTGATATCCACACCTTGAATCGCACGCAGTGTACCAACGGCAGCAATTTGGGGTTGCCACGATTGATTCGAAGCCTGCATCGCTGTCACTGTGGCAGGAGGTTGGGTATTGGACGCTAAAAACTTGGCCATCATACTGGCAACAAACATTTGATACCCGACAATGGCCGCAAACAGCACACCAACCATCAGCAGCATGATGATCATGCGTTTCGTCATTCGTTTTGTCGTAGGTTTTTTCATTGCTGTTTCTCCACATTCACATTCTGATCTATAACGACCTGATCTAAACCGGTCTGTTTTAAATCTGTCCGTTCTAAATTGGTCTGATCTATCATATTCTGGTCTGCAGCCACATCACCATTCCACCAGCCACCACCGAGCGCATACATCAGTGCGGCAGTATCGGAATAGAGCACCGCTCTCGATTGAATCAAATTGATACGCGCCTGCTGATACTGCTTCTGTGCATTCAGCAGATCCAAATAGCTTACTGCGCCATGTTGATGCTGCAAAAGCACCAGTTCCAGACGTTCCGATGCCAATCCTTCCGCCCGCTTTTCCAACACCAGCCCCTGACCATCCATATCCAGTGCCAACAGTGCATCAGCAACATTCTGAAACGCAGTCAATACGCTTTGTCGATATTGTGCGGCAGCCTGCTCATAGAGGGCAATTGCTGCCCTTTTCTTGGCACGCAGTGCCCCGCCTCTAAACAACGGCTGCAGCAGTCCTGCTCCTAAGCCCCACACTGCTGTGCCGGCATTAAACAGATCCGATATTTTAGCAGCTTCTGTACCGTAGGAGCCGGTGAGCGTGAGGTTGGGATAAAGATTGGCTGTCGCCACACCGATCTGGGCACTGGCCTGATGCAACAGTGCTTCAGATGCACGTACATCCGGACGCTGACGTGTTAATGTAGATGGTAGTGTAAGCGGGATTTCCCGTGGCATGACCAATTCACTCAGATTAAAAGCTGGCAGCGCTTCCCCGCCCGGTGTGCGGCCAATTAACATGGAAAGCTGGTGTTTGGCTTGAGCCTGCTGTTTTTGCAAGAGCGGTAGCTGTGTACGTGTCTGAGCCAGTGTGACACGTTGGCTTAACAGCTCTACCTTGGCAACCACACCAATCTCATACTGTTTCTCAGTCACATTCAATTGTTCAGTTTCAGATGCGATAATCTCTTTAAGCGCCTCTACCTGCTCTCTCAACGAAGCTTCATTGATAGCAGCAGTGACAATATTGGAGACCAGCGTAATTTGAGCGGCATGCAGCTGAAATGCATCATAGTCCACTTGCGCCTGACTATATTCCAAAGTACGCCGTTCACCACCAAACAGATCAAGACTATAACTTACATCCACCGATGCAGCATGTACGGTATACAGACTGCCAAAGGCTGTGCTACCAAAGGCAGCACCAGAAATTTTCTTCCGTGAGCTATTAACACTGGCATCAACAGAAGGCAAAAGAATAGACCCGCTCTGTGCACTGTATGTTTCCTGTGTTGCTTTCAACTTAGCTTTGGCAGCTATCAGGGTAGGACTGTCCTTCAACCCCAATTCAACCAATTGCTGCAGGGCTGGTGATTCAAACAGCTGCCACCATTGCGCAGGAATATTTTCTCTCGTCACCAGCTTATTTTGCTCCGCATCAGAAGAGGTCACATCAGAGCCCTTGTTGTAATAATGATCCACCTTGGGTGAAGCAGGCCGCTGAAAATCAGGCCCCACCACACAGGCTGTCAAAACCAGCGCCAACAACGACACAAGCAGTGCGTTCATGTTTGGGTACAAAACTCTCATATATGTTGCTCCGTCTGATGGTCTGTAAACCAGATTGTCTGATTCATCACCTTATGCGCATCTGCTTTGCAGCGCTCGAATACTGCTTCAGGGTCTGTTTCGTGCCACCCATAACCTTTGAGAAAATTACTATAATTGGTGGTGAAATGGGTATATTTCCCTTCACTGCTCTCAGGACACAGCGTGCTGGCATATCCGGACTGGGCAGTGCTCGATAGCCCCACACACAGCCCCCACATACCGTGGGTAAGATGATGTGCAAGTCGCTCAGTCTCATCCTTATCAAGCGCGGCATGACCATCCAAACTCTCTTCAATCGCATCCAGTGCAATATCCAGAAATATGTTGGCTAGCTCCACATGCAATTGATTCAACCTATCTGCCCGTGTCTCTGTAGCGCGGCGCCAAACCGATGGCATCATGGAAAGATTATCAATCTCGATCAAATCAGGATGCTGCATCGACATATGCCAACTGCATTGCACCATGGTGATAATTTTTTCTATCGCAGGAATATTTTGTTTCTGAATAGCTAACAGCAGATCCTTATGCTCGAGTACCAGGGTATGGGCGCAAGCAAGCAGCAGATCTTCTTTTGTCTCAAAGTGAGAATAAATAGTTCCCATTGAATACTGGGTTCCCTTGGCAATATCTGACATACGCACATCAAGAAACCCACGCTGCGATAGCAACTCAATGGTATTCTTGATGATCTCTTGCTCTCGAAGTTCACGTTTCAATCGACGCTGCATATCCACCCCGCTATAAAAACGAATAATATTCGAATAATATTCGAATAACACAACAAACATCAACCATTATCTTTTTGTATGTTTAATTTCTCAACGCCAAGGACGCCAAGTTCACCCCAGGGTGCTTTCTCCCCCAGGGGATACTCTCTCGCTTCGCGATTCACCTGATCTTGTGCAAGCACAATTCTCCTTGGCGCAAGGAAGGTCAAAAACATTGGGTTGATTGCATTACTAATCTGTTTAATCCATGGTTGAACCCCACCAACATTCCACGCACGGAGCCAGCTTTTTGAATACGCTAAAACGCTTTATCTATCTCATGCACAGCACCTGGTTGCTCCAAAAAATCCGCCGCAGCAAACACGCGGCGACGCGCCAGATTGCACAGCAGCGATTAACCCAACTGCTTGGCAGCAAACGTGGTATCGGTATGAAAATTGGTCAGGCGATGGCTGGCATGGATGACCAGAGCCATTTCACCGAGCTCACACAGAGTGTCAAAGCATGGCCTCTTGAGGATATTGTGCCGGTGCTTGAACATGCATGGCAGCAGCCAGTGGAAAGTGTTCTGGAATTTATTGAAGAGAGCGTGGCGGCCGCTTCGCTGGGACAGGTGCATAAGGGCACACGCAACACAGATAGCGGCACGCCTGAGCATCTTGCCATCAAAGTGCAATACCCTGATATTCGTCAGGCTATTGAGAGTGAACTGAGTTTAGCCGCCCTTCTGCCCAAAGCAGGCCCGGTCAAACGCTGGGACTTTGATCTGAACAGCTACCAGCAGACCTTACAGAACACCTTGAATGATGAGCTGGATTACAGTCATGAAATGAAACAACAGCAGCGCTTTCAGCAACACATCCATGTGGCCGGACTCAAAGTCGCAGAGGTCTGTCCCGAACTATCCTCCGCACAAGTGCTTACCCAGCAATGGATGGATGGGCAACGCCTCTCTGAAGCCTGCAACTGGCCTGATCAAGCGCGCCTGAAAGCTGGTAAAACCTTAATGCAAACCCTGTGGAAAAGCCTGTTTGAAATTGGCTTGGTGCATGGCGACCCGCACCCGGGCAATCTGCTGTTTCAATATGATGAGGAGCAACCGCAAGTATGCCTGCTCGATTTTGGCTGCATGTTAAATATCCCCTTCACACGCCGCATGTCATTATTAAACCTCATTTTAGGCCTACGGGGCAAAACCACTCTTAAAAGTTTCGACGCATTTATTGGATTGGGTTTTGATGCTCAAAAACTGGAGCCCATCAAAGCCGAACTGGATGCTCTGGCCAAGATTCTGTTTCGTCCCTTCTTGCAACAGGAACCTTTTGACACGGCCCAGTGGCAGCTATCAAAACAGGTTAATGATCTGCTCGGTGATCAACGCTGGCAATTTCGCTCGGCCAGTCCTGCCGATCTCTTTCTAATACTGCGTACCTTTCAAGGTCTGGTACACCAACTGGAAAGCCTGAAGATTCAACTCTCCTGGCCCGACATGCTCGATGTATCCGTAGGCGAGCAATATATTGAAACCGCACTGCTGTGGAAGTTTCCTAAGACTGCGCACGAGCCCGCCCCAACATACAAAGGCAGCGCCAAGAGTTTGCATGTTCACATCACCCGAGATGGAAGATCACCCATGAAAATTGAAATGAGTGCAGCCAGCGCACTGGATTTGCACAACCTGATTCCCGAACATCTGTTACCGCAAATAAAAGCCGCCAACATTGATATGCTCGCCATCGAACAAGAGCTGCACGAATCAGGCCTGGAGCCTCAAACTCTTCTGGACATCACCCTTGACGATAAACATTTCCATCTCTGGTTAGAATAACAGACCAGCTTCAAAAATTTCTAACAGCGCCCCTAAAAAAGAGGCTCTAAGCCCTTACAACACCAGTTATTTTGACATTACTCCTGAGGGAGATAAAGGGACAGTTTACTTATCTCTATTAACTTTCTTCGGGCCCGGCTTCTGTGTTCGAAGCGTTCGCCCCACAATATCCTCGAGTTTCATCAAAAAAGATTCATCACCAATCGGTCGCCCTGTTCGACCATGCTTACGAAACTCATCTTTCGTATCTTCATCTAGACTACTATCCAAATACCCTTGCCAATCACTGACACGCTCAAGCATCGGTGCCACTTTCACTAACCTGTCATTCTTTCCCGCTAAGTGTGCTCTAGCACTACTCCATGGATAATCTTCAGCTGACTTCACAATCTCTGCATGCACTGGATTCAACTCAACATAACGAACTGCCGCATGCAAATAATGTTCATCCATAGCAAACGAGTGGAACCGTTCCTGCCACAGGTGGCCCCGGCACCCCTCACGCAAATTCACATGCCGTGTATACTGCCGATGAGCTTCACCAAGAGAAACACGAAGCCCCTCTGCCGATGACGGCACAAGAACCAGATGAACATGATTGGACATAAGGCAATAGGCCCACACCTCTGTTCCGGCTTTCTTGCAAGACTTCGAAATAAGATCGATATATAAATTGTAATCAACATCGCTGTGAAACACATCAATGCGACGAACACCACGCTGTATTACGTGATGAGGAACTCCTGCTATCACTGTCCTTGCCATGCGTGCCATACAATTAAAATAGACTATTCAAACTCAATTTACCATAAATAAGTAAACTGTCCCTTTATCTATTTATCTACGCCAAAGTGATCATTATGGTCATAATGGTCACTTTGGCTAGGAGTGTAAATTTACAGCAGTGGAGACAGGTATATTATTAATGCATATCAAGCACTCTTATAACTTGATGTGACATGATCACCTCGTCAGTCTGCCCGCCATGTCTGCACTCTCATTTGAAATACTCGCAAAAGATGAAACCGGTTTCGCCCGTCGTGGCCGCGTTACACTTCCCCACGGCACGGTGGAAACGCCCGTATTTATGCCTGTCGGCACTCAGGCCACGGTCAAAAGCCTTACGCCGGCTGATCTGACTGACGATATCGAAGCCAGCATTATTCTCGGCAACACCTATCACCTCATGCTGCGCCCGGGTGCAGATCTGGTGGAGAAAATGGGTGGCCTGCATAATTTCATGGCCTGGGATCGCCCGATCTTAACGGACTCCGGTGGTTTCCAAGTCTGGTCGTTAGGTGAACTGCGTAAGATTGAAGAGCACGGTGTGCGCTTCCGTTCTCATATCGATGGACGCGAAGTATTCCTTGGTCCGAAAGAGAGTATGGAGATTCAACGCCAACTGGGCAGTGATATTATCATGGCTTTTGATGAATGCACGCCCTACCCCGCCACCTATGAAGAAGCCAATGACTCCATGCAGATGTCCATGCGCTGGGCTGGTGAGTGCAGAGAAGCGCTGCCGGTAAACGATACGCAGGCGCTGTTCGGCATTGTACAGGGTGGTATGTATCCCGAATTACGACTGGAAAGTCTGAAAGCCGTTGCCGACATCGATTTTGAGGGCATTGCGATTGGAGGTCTCTCCGTTGGCGAACCGAAAGAAGAGATGATGGCCATGCTCGATGCCTTGGCTCCACATCTGCCTGAAGATAAACCGCACTATGTGATGGGTGTGGGCACACCGGCTGATTTGATCGAAGGTATTGATCGCGGCATTGATATGTTTGATTGCGTGATGCCAAGCCGCAACGCCCGCAACGGCACACTATTTACCGATGATGGCAAAATTAACATCAAAAACCTCAAACATTTTGATGATAAACGCCCCATTATGGACGATTGCAGCTGCTACACCTGCAAAAATTTCTCCCGTGCCTATTTGCGTCATTTGTTCATGGCCAAAGAGATTTTAAGCTCAAGATTGAATACACTGCACAATCTTCACTACTATTGTGACCTTATGAAGCGCGCCAGAACTGCCCTTGAGCAAGGAAATTGGCCCGAATTTAAAAAACAGTTTTTACAACGCTACCATAGCAATGCATAATCGCCGCCTCTCAAAATTCAGGAGTTCCATTCATATGACATCCCCATCCATCTCTCTATCCCCAATCACTACCGTGATCGCATCAGCAGTTGCTGCCATGGCTATCATTAATCCGGCTTTCGCTGAAGCAGCGACTGGTGGCAGTGGCGGTTTCGCCTCATTGATTCCATTGGTTCTGATCATGGTCATCTTTTATTTCCTGCTTATCCGCCCACAGCAGAAAAAATTGAAAGAGCATCGCAACCTTGTTGATGAACTGAAAAAGGGTGACAATATTCTTACCGGTGGCGGTTTATACGGTAAAGTCATCGATGTGAAAGAAGATATCCTTAAAGTTGAAATTGCTGATGGCGTACGCATCAATGTGAAACGCGACACCATTGCTGGACTGACTGATATCGGACCGGCTAAAGAGAAAGCAAGCAAAGGCAAACCTGCAAAAAAAGCCAAACCTGTAAAAGCTACCCCTGCAGCAGTAACTGAAGAAAAAGTTGCTGAAAGCAGCGACGCTGATTTAACTGACTCTAAAGACAAAGCATAAGGATTAGACCCATGCATAGCTTTCCGCGCTGGAAAATCTGGCTTATTTTAGCCGTATTGGTGGTCTCCACAATGGGAGCACTACCTAATGTTACATCAGTACCATCCTGGTGGCCGTCCTCATTGAGTCATCCCATGAGCCTTGGCCTGGATCTCAAGGGCGGTATTCATTTGGTACTTGACGTTGATGTCGATAAAGCCGTTAGCCACAGTGTGGAAGAAGATATTGATGCAGCCAGACAAGTGTTGCGTAAAGAGAAAATCCGCTATCGCAAATTATCGGCTGAGGGCTTAAACCTTAACATTGAAATAAAAAACAGTGATGACCTTGCCAGAGCTGAAAAAATATTAGCTGATACATTCGACAGCTACACAATATCTTCAGCTGTAGATAACACCTTCACATTAACGCTGAAAGCGTCTGTGGCAGATGAAACACGCAAATTTGCTGTTGAGCAGTCCATTGAAGTTATTCGTGGCCGTATTGATGCGCTTGGTACAACAGAGCCGGTGATTATCAAACAGGGCACGCATCGGATCCTGGTACAGATACCAGGTTATGAAGATTCAGCCCATGCCAAGCAGTTGATTGGCCGTACGGCTCAACTGCAATTTAAACTGGTAGATGAAAAAGGTGATCTTGATAAAGCCATGAGCGGCAGCATTCCGCCGGGTGATATCATCATGTATGGCCCTGAACAGACGGTTAATGGCAACACCTCCCGCCAGCCATATTTGCTGAAAAAACGCACCGAATTATCCGGTGATGAAATCTCAGATGCGCGTGTTTCTATTGACTCACGTTACAATGAATACGCCGTAACACTGAAATTCAACAGCAAAGGTTCACGCAAATTTGATAAACTGACCACAGCACATGTCGGCGAACGTTTCGCTATTATTCTTGAAGGCATAGTCAACTCGGCTCCGGTTATTCGCGAACGTATTGCCGGTGGTTCAGCTCAAATTACGGGCAGTTTCTCTCCAGCAGAAGCACATGATCTTGCCATCATTTTACGTGCCGGTGCCCTCCCCGCTCCTGTTAAAGTAGTGGAAGAACGCTCCATTGGCCCCAGCCTCGGACAAGATTCCATCGACCAGGGTATGAACTCCATCATCGTTGGCTGTATTCTGGTACTGATCTTCATGGCCGTGTATTACCGCATGTTCGGTGTTGTTGCCAATGTCGCACTGATCTTCAATATGCTGTTGATTCTGTCTATCATGAGCATTATCGGTGGCACATTAACGCTGCCGGGCATTGCCGGTATCGTACTGACCATTGGTATGGCTGTGGATGCAAACGTACTTATCTTTGAACGCATCCGTGAAGAGCTACGACTGGGTAAAACTCCATTGGCAGCTATTGATGGTGGTTATGACAAAGCATTTTCCACCATTGTGGATGCCAACATCACTACCCTGATTGCTGCCATCGTACTGTTCCAGTTCGGTTCCGGGCCGGTCAAGGGTTTCGCGATCACGCTTTCTGTCGGTATTCTGGCTTCCATGTTCACCGCGATCACTGTTACCCGTGCCATCGTTGCAGTTTCAACTGCCAAACGTGGCCGCATTGAAAAACTGAGCATTTAAGGCTTACAGGTAGATACTATGCAACTGATACGTTCCGATATTCATTATGATTTCATTGGCAAACGCAAATTCGCCCTGCTGGTCTCCGGCATTATGATTCTTATTTCACTTGGTGCTCTGGCGGCCAAAGGGCTTAACTTCGGTATCGACTTTACCGGCGGTACGCTGGTTGAAGTCAAATTCACACCGGCACCAAGCATTGCCGATGTGCGTAGCGCCATTTCGCCTAAAGGCTATGGCAATGCAATGATTCAGGAATTCGGGACTCCCGAAGAGATCCTGATCCGCGTTCAAAATAAAGAATCTGAAGAGTCATCCACGATTAGTAACGCGATTCTTGACGGTTTGAGTGAAAAGTTCGGTGCTGATGCCATTGAAATGCGTCGTGTTGAATTTGTGGGCCCCCAGGTGGGTGAAGAGCTTACCCGTGCAGGCATTATGGCTGTACTGGTCGCGATGTTGGCTATCCTTGTCTATGTTACTTTCCGCTTTGAATTCCGCTTTGCACTCGGTGCCGATGCTGCTCTATTACACGATATCACCATCGTAGTCGGGCTATTCGCATTGACCGGCAAAGAGTTCTCATTGCCAGTGATTGCAGCACTATTGACAGTTATTGGTTATTCATTAAATGATACAATCGTGGTGTTTGACCGCATTCGCGAAAACTTTGAAGCCAATAGAAAGCGTAAAAAGCCTGAAGAAGAAACCGCCGTGGTAAACAACTCCATCAACCAAACACTGGCACGTACCCTTATGACCTCTCTCACCACTCTTTTGGTGGTACTGGCACTATTTATTCTTGGTGGTGAAGTCATTCACGATTTTGCCTTTGCTCTGATTGCCGGTATTGTGGTCGGAACTTACTCTTCGATCTATGTTGCCAGCCCGGTAATGATTTCGCTTGCGGGACGTTTCAAGAGTGATGAAGATGAAATCAAAGCCATGGAAGCACGGCCGTAACCATCTATTTTAACAAGGTTAAACATCCATGAAGGGAGATATAAGCGCCCAACTGCCAACCGGCACACTGCTGTTCAGTGCCTATGACGATGCCTATCTCAAGCTGAATCAACAGATGCATCACAGTGGGTTGATCATTCACGCTAACGTGATCACAGCCCCATGGGGCCCTACATGCTTGTCTGATGTCACTCTACAGGACATGGCAACTATCATCGCCTCTCCCCCGGAAGTCATCTTGCTCGGTACAGGCCGAATGACAGCCTTTCCGGATCATGAAATATTAGATTATATGGCAGAACACCATATTGGATTTGAATGCATGGACACACGTGCTGCCGCTCGCACCTACAATATTCTCGTGGGTGAGGGGCGCACTGTATCAGCAGCGATGTTATTACCCGGAGCAAAAAAATGAGCGCAACATTTGAGCTATCTATCGAAACCCACTTCTCTGCTGCTCACAGCCTGCGCGATTACCCTGGTGACTGTGCCCGCCTGCATGGACACAACTGGCATGTGAAGCTGTATGTGGTCTGTGAAGAGCTAGATAAGCTAGGCCTTGGTATTGACTACAAAATTATGAAAACCGAGCTGAAGGCCGCTTTAGAGCCTTGGGATCACTATAACCTGAACGATGTTGCACCATTTGATGCCATTAACCCATCCAGTGAAAATGTTGCACGTGAATTGTATCATACCATGAGTAGTAAACTGGATAATGATCGCATTCATGTATCCCGCATAGATATTTCAGAAACCTGTACTGCCAAAGTCACCTACCGACCCTGA
>JAUZQJ010000058.1 GCA_030951045.1 Mariprofundus sp. | reverse complement strand
TGATCACGGTATGGCCTGTTAAGCTCGATAATATTGAAGGGTATGACTGCTCAGCTTCAACACCAGTGCCGTACGTCAGACTGTCACCAAAGGCGAGAATCACCGCATCAGGAGATAACTTTGGCAGCTGTGTCGCTGGTGATGTACATGATAATAAACATAATGCCGCCAGAAAAAGCATTGTCATGCGTTTGGACGTTCGCTTTAGATGCATGTTAGCAGTGCTGTTTGTCGGCTTGCAACCCCTCGCTACCGATGTCCGACTCAATATCATCACGGTATGCAACGCATCGTTCAGATCAAGCGGGTATGCTTTTGGTGGCTTATTCTTTATCAAAACTATCCACAATAATGGCCCCCATAGATGCTGGCATAGTGATCACTATGATGCGTTTTATCGATGTTACAGGGTCATCCAGTAGAGGCAGTGTTTCTCCTAATCGCCATGCCTCTTCAGAAAAGGAGATTGGCACTGCCAGCGCAAATGCGCCGACAAAGACCTGACTTGCATCTTCCATATTGAAGCTGAATTTCATTTTATTCATCTCTATTGAGCCTCTTGCAAAAGTCTTCAAATCTCCCTTCTGGTAGGATAAGTCATCGACGATAACCAAACCAGAAAGTAGATCAAAGATGAATCATCTTCGAGAAGAATTATCATAGAGCTGGCTAATAATTCAAGGTTCTCTGTTTCCATGGCTGCAGCAAGAGCTTGGACCTCTAACCGAGAAACCCGCCTATGATGCTCCGGGTATTCATGCTCATAGCCGTAGTCTTGGCCATGTGGCATTGCTCGTCCTGAAAACCGGGGAACGCCAGGAAAATGCCGCTATTTTGGAAAAGCACACAGGCAGATCGCAATCTAAAACGATAAATCCGCCTGCCGGAAAATTACGGCTCAATATCCATCAGACTTTTGCAAGTGGCTCTATTTAGCTCAGATTAAAATGCGTCCAATGATACTATACCTACGCATGATAATAGATAGGAGTCTCCAGCGGCATTGTAAGCGGCGCTAAATAAAGCGTTCTTGCGAAGGTTGTTTGGGACGTGGTTCAATGAGAATGCCTTTGCCATAGGTGATCGGGCCGAAGGTGGTATCAATGGTTGGGCGCACTTTCAGGGCCACACCTTGTGGAATAGCTCCATCTGATCCGGCAAAAGCCAGAGCCAGATCAAGCATGTCCATAGCTGATTTCTCGTTAAAATATTCGAACATATTCAGACTGAGGCTTAGTGGGATTGATTCCACTTTTCCTGCTGTCAGTTTGATGTTGTTGTGCATGGTTCCACTGACGGTGTCGCGGCCATCAAGCACTAGCGTCCAGTCAATGCGTATAAGTTTGGCAGCAACCTTGTTGGCCAATGGATTCTCTGACTTCAGATGCAGGGTAAGATTCAAAGGCAGATTTTCACGCGATACAGCCAGTGTGGCGCGGGCAATCTGGAACATATTCAGGTCTTCAGGGGATTGGATATGTGTCAGATTGATGCCTGCAACGCTGACATCGGAAATGTGATCAAGCGTGAATTTTACTTTTGACAGATCGCTGTGTTGCGTCATGGTCGCACAGCCGGAAAAAGAGAGCAGGGCGATGATGGAAAATACTGTTTTTATACGACAATATTGTGAAATCCATTGCGTCATGATGATAGTCTCCTGTCGGTGATACTGAGGAGAGTATAGAGCTGTGTGGCAGCTATGCGCTATGATTTAATGCACTATAGGGTGCACAAGAGAAATGTCGCAGCGAATTTAAGATGCAGTGAGCAATGTTTCTGCGCGTTGAAGGTCAGCCGGTGTATCCACACCGATACAGTGAAAATCACCAACAGTCACAGCGATATCGTAACCATGATGCAATACACGTAATTGCTCTAACTGTTCGGTCTGCTCGCTTTCACACACATCCAGCGAAGGATAAATCAGCAGAAATTCTTTGCGATAGGCGTATAGGCCCACATGTTGCAGGGCTTGCGCAGCAGCACTGCGCGGGAACGGGATAGGGGCGCGGCTGAAATACATGGCACGGCCTTTGGCGTTGCATACGACTTTTACCACATTGGCATCGGTCAGATCGTTCATATCACGTAGTGGGTGAGCCAGCGTGGCCATCGGTAGATAAGAATCATCTTCAAATGGCTTTACCACCGCACGAATAGCCTCAGGATCAATCAGAGGTTCATCACCCTGCACATTGATGACAATGTCGCAGTCGAGCTCTCTGACTGCTTCAGCAAGGCGATCACTGCCGCTGGGATGATCGGACCGGGTCATGACAGCAGATGCTCCGGCACTGCGGGCAATGGCTGCAATACGGCCATCATCGGTGGCTACAAATACAGGCCCTAAATCAGCAGCAAGCGCTTTTTCAATGACATGTGCGATCATCGGTTTACCAGCCAGCATGGCAAGTGGTTTACCGGGGAAACGGGTGGAGCCCATGCGGGCAGGAATACCGATAGCAATGTTCATCATCAGTGTGTCTCTATTTCAGACCAGTTGGCAGTAGCAGTACCTACTTTGCCTACCACAACGCCAGCTGCTCGATTGGCCGTTTTAGCCGCGCTCAAGGCATCATCACCGCGTGCCAGACAGGCTGTGAATACAGCAATTACCGTATCGCCGGCACCAGTGACATCAAAGACATCGCGCGCTGCGGTTGGAATATGGTGGCTAAGCTTACCGTCAAACAAGGTCATGCCGCGCTCAGAACGGGTGAGCAGTACATATTGCAGATCAAGCTGATCATGCAGTTGGCGTGCAATCGCTTCAGCCTGCTCATCAGTGTTGATGGGTTGCATGCCAACCATGGCGGCAGCTTCTATCAGATTCGGGGTGATAACCGTCGCGCCACGATAAGCGTCGGTATGTTCAGGTTTGGGATCAACCGCGATAATGCCACCTTGTAGCTGGTCAATGAGCTGGCGAATAAAGTCAGCTGTTAACACCCCTTTACCATAATCGGAAAGAATAACGGCAGTCGAGTTTGGCAATAGTTCGTTCACTATATCTGTTAAGTGTTGGTGACTTTCCGGCTGTGCTGCTTGGGTCCACTCACGATCATAACGTACCACCTGTTGATGACGGGCAATCACACGGGTTTTTATCGCAGTGGGGCGGTCATTGGTTTTGGTAATGACACCACGGTTATCCGAATCCAGTTCAGCAAGGCGTTGTTTGACCCACTGGCCTGGTTCATCATCACCGACAATACCGAACATGGCTGAACTGGTGTCGAGCGCATGCAGATTGCGTACCACATTGGCCGAACCACCAAGGCGACGATCTATTTCGTTGACCGATACAACCGGTACAGGTGCTTCAGGAGAGATGCGTGTTACATCGCCCCAGATAAATTCATCTACAATGATGTCACCAATGACAAGAATCAAAATCGTACTCCGTATATACTATTTTTGGCTACACGAATCGACACTATAGAGTGCTGGCTGGCAACTGGGTAGTTGTCTGCAAACTCAGGCTCTGTGCCAGTGCGACAATGATCATCGAGATGCATACCAACAGGCCATCAATGTTTGGCCGATAGATATGAGCTTTACTGTTGCCAATACAGGTAGGCATTTGTGCCTTGCAGTCGCCAGTGTTTGATCATTTTACCGAACAAGGGTTCTTCGACTTCGGTTAGAATGAATACCTGTCGTTCCTTGCCATTATACCAGTGAATAAATTGGTCATGTGGCGTGCGTACATTGATGTAAGCGGCAAGGCTGAGTCCAATCGAGACATCATTTTGTGTGCGAAGAGGCTTCTCGCCTGTGAATTGCATGATCTCTTCAGCAACAATTTTGATGTCACGTTCAGGTCTCCAATCTTTGATGTAAGGGAGTATTCCAAAGCTATATGGCACTTTGATGATAACAATGATGACCATGATTTTGAATGCCAGCTTTAATTTATCATGATCCAACTGCAGAATCAGACCGGTAAGAAGCAGCGCAAATAGTCCGTAAAATGGGATCAGGTAACGTGGCGTAGCAGCAGCAGAGACCCAGAAAGGTGCAATACATACAATCAGCAAGCAGATGAGCGTGATCAGGTAAGGAGATAGTTGGTAGCGTTGTTTGTTGCTCCACATCAACCAGATCAATAATATTGTCATAGGAAATGCACGGGCAATGAAGAGCAGCGGGTAACTGATCCAATGGTACACATAATCGAGTATGCCGAACCCTTTGAAGTTCAGCATGGCATGAATAAGGGTGTCACTGGTGCTGGACCCAAACTGTATAAAATAGGTTTGATATGCCCAGGGAAAAGTCAGCCCTAATAAGCCCAAGGCAAGGAAAAGCGGGTTGGATAACATATGCCAGCGTTGAAAGCGGTGCAGCAATACCATGCCGGAAAGGCCATATATCGCGTAACAACTGAAGTTTTTAACCAGAAATGCGAGAGAAATGAGCAGCAGAGAAACAATAAACCATTTCAGCTTATTATCTTCAATAGCAATCCATAAACAAATTATGGCAGAGAAAATGAAAAAACCGAACGTGGCATCGGCATAACCAAGCCAGCCATACCAGAAGAACACTTCGCCCATTGTCAGGTAGATTAATGTGGCCAACCAGGGTGTGGTATCGTGGCTGGGGAACAGTCGGCGAGCCATCAGAAACACGACGCAAGCAGAAGACCATGTGCTGATAACAGAAACAATCCTCGGAGCGATTTGAAGATGCTCCCAGCCGATCACTTCTGCTACAGCAATCGTAAGCCAGTTAAACAGGGGGGGCTTGTCTAAATCCCAGCCAAACAGGGTTTGGTGCCACCATTTATGGTTTACGAACATTTCGTAGGCACTCATGGTGTACCAGCTCTCTTCACCGATATATTGCATTACAGGCAGAGGTAACAGCATGGCCAGGGCGGCGAATAGAACAACTATTTTTAAGGTGTCGGGTTTGATCATTGCATCATACCAGCATTAGGTTCGATCATAGTATTGCACCTGCATCAGGTTCGACTTCCCTCAAGAGAATTAGTTGTTTGCCATTGAGATCGTTGGTGTTTAAAATAAATAAATGCATTGTCGATTGTTCGCAATGGTATTGTTCATGTCGAAGTTTGTCATTAATGCAGTGCGGGTGGCCGAGATCAAACGCATGCGTTTTATTGCAAGCCTGAGGCAACTGTGATGGGCTTGCTGGTATAGATGAGATGAGGATATCCATGAACGTGTTATTTAATCTGCCTTCGAGAGAAAATGCTTTATTTAGAGATGAGATCGACAAAACAATCAAGGATGTTCTCGACTCTGGGTATTATTTACTGGGTGCGCATGTAAAGGCCTTTGAGCAGGAGTTTGCCGATTATTGTTCGGTTAAACACTGTGTTTCAGTTGGAAATGGTACTGACGCGTTAGAAATTGCACTGCGCGCGCTGGGTGTTCGGCGTGGTGATGAAGTGATTACTGTGGCCAATGCCGGTTGTTATGCGACAACAGCCTGCAATCTTATCGGAGCAGTTCCGGTTTATGTGGATGTCTCTGAGAGCGATCTGTTGCTCGATATGAACAAGGTGAATGCGGCGGTATCTCCAATCACGCGCTGCGTGGTGGCAACACATTTGTATGGTCAGGCTGTGGATGTGCCGGCCTTGCGTGATGCGCTGGATCAGGCGGGGCATAGCGATGTCACTATTCTGGAAGACTGTGCTCAGGCCCATGGTGCCATGATGCATGAGCGCATGGTAGGAGGTCTTGGGGATGTGGCGACCTTTAGTTTTTATCCCACGAAAAATTTAGGTGCGCTCGGTGATGGCGGGGCCATTGTGAGCAACAATGAGCAAACAGCGCAAACCTGCATGCAGCTCAGACAATACGGTTGGAAGGGTAAATATGAGAGTACGCTGCCCCTGGGTCGGAATAGTCGGCTTGATGAACTGCAAGCTGCCATCCTACGCGTCAAATTGAGAGCGTTGCCAACACTCAATGCACGCCGACAGCAGGCCGCTGCGTATCTGCAGCAGCATTGTCATGGCATTGTGGAGGTGGTGACGCATGCATCACCTGCTTATGTCGGTCACTTGTTTGTGGTGCGCCATCCTCAGCGCCAGTTGATTCGGGATGAACTAGCCCACCATGGCATCGCTACCGATATTCATTATCCGGTACTGGATAGAGACCAGCCAGCTATGCAGATGCAGCCTTTTAGATCGATGGGATTGGATCGCTCAATCGCCGCAACGGCCGAAATTTTCTCATTGCCATGTTATGCCGGTATCACCGATGGTGAACTTGAACATATCGGAAAGGTGTTTGATTTGTATATTGCCAAAATGGTGTAGGCTTGGCCCATGCGTAAACCCGTTCATTCACTCATCATTCCGGTATACAAGAACGAGGAAAATATTCCTGCACTGCTTGTTGCCCTTGGTAATCTGAATCAGAAGATTGAAAATTTTGAAGTAGTATTCGTTGTAGATGGTTCTCCAGACCATAGTTATGCGATGTTGCTGGAGCAATTATCGAGCCAGCCATACATGTCTCAGTTGATTTTACTATCGCGTAATTTTGGCTCCTTTGCGGCTATCCGAAGAGGCTTGGAAGTTGCCCGTGGTGAATTGTTTGCTGTGATGGCTGCTGATTTACAGGAGCCACCGGAATTGATTGTCGAATTTTTCGCCTTGTTGGCCGAGGGTCAACATGATGTTGCTGTTGGTGTTCGTGCCAAAAGAGATGATCCATCGCTGACAAAGCTGTTGTCGAAACTGTTCTGGACTTTTTACCGCCGCTTGGTGATCAGTGATGTGCCCGATGGTGGTGTTGATGTGTTTGCCTGTAATGACAAGGTAAGGTCTTCACTGCTGATGCTGGAAGAGAGTAACTCCTCCCTGATTGGGCAGTTGTTTTGGGTTGGATTCAGGCGTGGTTTTGTGAAGTACGAGCGACAGAAACGTGAACTTGGCCAATCGGCCTGGAATTTCAGTCGTAAACTGCGCTATATGCTTGATAGCGTATTTGCCTTTTCTGATTTGCCCATTCTTATGTTTTTGTGGGTGGGTGGATTTGGTATAGTCATATCCTTTCTCGTGTCGCTGGTGGTGACTATCTCCTGGATGTTGTCGCTGATTACAGTGCCCGGTTATGCGCCGATTATTCTTAGTATCTATTTCATTGGTTCCTTGTTGATTTTAGGACAGGGCATCATCGGCAGTTATGTTTGGCGCTGTAACGAAAACACCAAAAAACGGCCCATTACATTGCTGCAGGAGAAGCATCAGTTTGATGGACATGAAGGGTGATGCCGGACGATACGGGCGTTTGAAGGCTGAAATCATTCGTTTTGCCCTGACCGGTGGCCTTAATACATTACTGACGATTGCACTCTACCAACTGTTGGTCACCTTTATAAATCCGGAAATATCCTACGCTGTTTCCTGGCTAGCCGGTTTTGCATTTATCGCCATTGCATATCCGAAGTATGTATTTCGCAGTGCTACTACCGGTGCGCGTCAGATATTGTTACTGGCTCTGCTCTACATGCTTTCATTTTTCCTCGGCCTGTATCTGACATCTACGTTTGTCGCTCTGGGAATGCATGCTCGCTTGGCTGTATTTGCAGTCATTGCGATTACATCTGCATTGAACTTTATCTTTTCCAGACTGTTATTTGCTGGTGGAAAAAACTATTCTGCCGGTAGTTCTCAGCGTTAAAGGGGTTGTCTATGAATTATTTTGTACATGAACAAGCTATTTGCGAGAGTAGCCAGATTGGTTCAGAAACACGCATATGGGCTTTTGCACATGTGCTTCCCGGGGCAGTGATCGGTAGCCAGTGTAATATTTGTGACGGCGTGTTTATTGAAAACGATGTAAGTATCGGTGATGGTGTCACTATCAAGTGTGGCGTACAGATCTGGGACGGCATTCGCATTATGGATGGTGTCTTTATTGGCCCTAATGCGACCTTTAGCAACGATAAATTTCCGCGCTCCAGACAGTATCCAGAACAATTTTCCTCTAGCGTGATTGAACGTGGTTCCTCTATTGGTGCCAATGCGACTATTCTGCCCGGTATCCGGATTGGCATGGAAGCGATGGTTGGGGCAGGTGCAGTGGTCACCAAAGATGTACCACCGAAAGCTATTGTGGTTGGTAATCCGGCCAGAATTGTCGGTTATACGGGTACCGGTAAGCAACACAGTGTGGTAAGCGAAACCGAGCATACGGCATCAAGGCCCGCGCATTTGGGCGTTGGTGGGGCAGAGTTGTGGCAGCTTAAAAAATTCGAAGACATGCGTGGTTCCTTGCTTGTGACAGAGTTTGCCGATGATCTTCCATTTGTCCCGGTTCGTACCTTTTGTATCTATAATGTACCTTCTGAGGATGTCAGAGGTGAGCATGCCCATCGTGAGTGCGAACAGTTTCTTGTTTGCCTGAAAGGCAGTGTCAACGTGGTGGTGGATGATGGTTCCAATAACAGGGAAGTATGTCTGAATAGTCCGGATATGGGGCTGTATATGCCTACCATGACTTGGGGTATTCAGTACAAATTTTCAAAAGATGCATTATTGATGGTGTACGCGTCGCATGCCTATAATGCGGATGAATATATTCGTGATTATGCGCAGTTCATATCTGAAAAGTAAGTGTGTTCTGACGGTCCGGCATATAGGTGCGATGGATCGTTATGTTTTACCCATTAGTCGTAGAGCCTGTATGTTTTCCTGAGGATGAATCTCAGGTTGGCTGAGGCGTTTTTGTAGCATCTTTCTACGTGTTATATTCCTAGAGCCTCTAAAACATCCTATTGGCTGGATAATGATCCGGGCCCTGTTCCTTTTTAAACAAATAGATTTTGTGTTGTATTTTGCCATGTATGAAAGCGCTGTGTAGTGCGATTCATAGGGAGAGTGTAAGGCAATCTATCATGCTGGTTTAAATTCACAGATAAGAAAAGTAAGCTGCGCGCCTTGTGACTCATACTGATGCATAAAATTGGATGTGTGGAGAAATTTATATGAAACTTCTGGCTCAAAATATTGTTGCCCACGTTGCCTTTGAACGCTTTATTATTGGAATTATTTTGCTCAGTGCTGTGTTGATTGGTATGGAGACATCGGCTGATTTAGTGGATCAATATGGTCATTGGATTACGTGGGGTAACAGGATTGTATTAACGATCTTTATCATTGAAGCTGCTTTAAAAATCTTTGCGGTATCGCCTAGAATCAGTGATTATTTTCGTGAAGGCTGGAATGTTTTTGATTTTACCATCATTTTACTAGCCCTAATCCCAAGTACGGGCGAGTTAGCCATGTTGGCACGATTGGCGCGTCTATTGCGAGTATTGCGTTTGATCTCAGCTATTCCGGAGCTGCGTTTGATTGTGACTACATTGATGCGTTCAATCCCAAGTATGGCCAATGTCATGCTTCTGATGAGTGTGATCTTTTATATTTATGCCGTAGCTGGTCAGCAACTGTTTCATGCGCATGATCCTGAACATTGGGGCAACCTTGGTATTTCACTGTTAACGCTGTTTCGTATTGTCACGTTAGAGGACTGGACTGACCTGATGTACACCGCCATGGCCATGCACCCCTTGAGCTGGATCTATTTTGTGTCATTTGTAATTATGGGCACGTTTGTGATCATCAATCTGTTTATCGCTGTGGTAATCAATAATCTGGATGAAGCCAAACAGGAGCGTCTGAAAGAGATGCGCGTGCCGGCAACGCGTGATCAGTTGATGGATGAGTTGTATGAAACACAACAAGCGCTGGAGAAGCTGCGCTTTCAATTGAGTAAAGCAAAACCCGATGAATCATAGGTAGAGGTACAACCGGCTAGCGGAGCAATGGGTGTTTATCATTTATGGTGCTGAACGTGTTGTCGTCAGTTAAAGATTTGATAGGTCTGCAACTGAGCTACTACTTATCTGTTGAACGCTTTTATTTACCCGTTCGAATAACCACATCAATGCGTCGATTCATGGCGCGCCCTTGTGGAAAATCATTGCTGGCAATGGGACGTACTTCTCCATATCCAAGGGCTTTCAAACGTGAACTGTCAGCGCCTGAAGCAATTAAGAAATCACGTACCGCCTCAGCTCTTTTCAGTGATAATTGCTGATTGGGTTTTACTTCACCAAGGTTATCTGTATGTCCTTCAATGCTAAGGGATCGATCCTGATAGATAGCCATGGCCTGTTTAAGGCGTTCCAGCATATCATAATATTTTGCATCAACTTTACTTCTGCCCGGGGCGAATTGCAGACCAGAAAGTCTGATTAACAGTGATCCATCAAGGTTAACCAGAACGCTGGCCTCATTTTTTTTGAACAGTTTATGCAATTTAGCCTGTCTTTTGGTTTCAAATGTCTCTTTTTCAAGCTGTGCCTGACCGCGTTCAAGTTTTGCTCTATAGGCATCTTTGATGGTGGACATGCGTTGTTGTTGGGTCAATGTCATACTTTCAGTTTGTAATGAGAGTTGGCGTTGAAGTTCTTCCGTCGCCTGCTTTTTCAACAGCGTAATAGTTTGCTGGTGTGCGGTACGTTCATCAGCCAGATCCTGGTTAGCTTTTTCCAGAGCCGTCAAAAGATCTTTCCCTTCTATCTCAGTGAGCATGGGGTTGGTGGCAGAGCTGATATGAAGTGCATTGGCCAGTTTCAGTTTCAGGCTGCGCTGAGCAAGTACTATCTGTTCATGGCTACCCGTTTTTTTGCGCCATAATTTCACCTGATCAGACATGTGTTTGGCTTCACGAGCCAGATAAAGGCCATCTACAGGCCGTGATGGCATTACCTGACTTAAACCATCCGTAAAATTACGTAGTTCAGCCAGTTTCTTTTTTGAACGTTGATACATTTTCGGCGCATATTGCTTCGCACCGCTATTGGCCGCTTTACCAACTACACTGGCTGTTATTTCTGTGAGTTGTGGAATGGCATCGGAGATGATTTGCTTAAAGATTTTCTGCGCCTTGTCGGCATAAGCCTGTGTTTGATTCAGCTGTCCCTGTTCATGGCTACTGATCGCTTGCATCAATGCGTCTCTGGCAGGTTTGAGGATTTGGGTTGGTGAAATATAACCAGACGATTGACCGGGTGAGGCGACAATTTCTGCGATCGATTTGGCATCGTCACGTAACAAGATGAGATCATTGAAGCGTCTTTTAAACGCAGTGGCTGTCTGTTTGGCTTCAGCCAGCTTTGCTGTGGCCAGTACAACCGCACTTTTGCTCTCTTCCCGTTTTAACTGATCTTTGGCCAGCATTGCCGCACCAATTAAGGCATTGGCCCGATCAATGGTTTGCGGGGCAAACATAGCGAGTTCACTCTGTTTAAAATCATCTAGCTGTTGTTGCACCTGTTTCAGATTATTTTCTGCGGCATTCGCTGAGCTAACCAAGATGAGCAGCGATAAAAGTAACGAAGCGAGTGATGTGACAGTTTTATACAAGGTTTAACATCCTTTCCAATGATAATTTGCCCCAGCGTTGTTGTTCATGCGGTACAATAATTTGATTGTTGACGGTATGATTGTGTTCAATGGCTTCACGTACAGAAGTGAGCGCAACAAGTAGATGCTGTGGGTCGGTACGAAACATGGTGGAGCACATACAGATCATCGGCGATAAAAACCAGATCGGTTTGTCGGGGAATTCAATACGTAGCCTGTTCACCAGATTCAATTCAGTAGCAATGGCAAACTTACTGCCAGAGGGTGCGCTCGCGACATGCTTGATGATCATTTCGGTCGAACCGATGAAATCGGAAACTTCACACACAGCACGCGAACATTCTGGATGCGCCAGTATTTCAATACCGGCATGGTTCTGGCGCATGGTTTCAACATGTTCAGGTTTGAAGAACTGATGTACGGAACAAAAACCTTTCCATAAAATGAGACGGGCTTTTTCAATCGCTTCAGGTGTATTGCCACCGAGTGGTTGGAAGGGGTCCCAGACAATCATATCTTCATCGGGAATGCCCATGGCCACTGCAGTGTTTTCACCCAAATATTGATCGGGAAAAAAGAGAATTTTTTCGCGGTTTCCCCAGCTCCACTCCAGTACCTTGCGCGCATTGCCGGAGGTGCAGACGATGCCACCATGTTCACCACAGAAGGATTTGAGAGACGCAGTTGAATTGATGTATGTTACCGGTGTAACACGTGATTCGGGGTTAATCACTTCGGAGAGCTCAGCCCAGCAGCGTTCCACCTGTTCATCGTTGGCCATATCAGCCATTGAACAGCCAGCGGCCAGATCGGGCAAAATCACGGTTTGTTCGTCAGATGTGAGAATATCGGCGGTCTCAGCCATGAAATGCACACCGCAAAAAATAATATAGGGGGCAGTGGTTTCAGCCGCTTGTTGAGAAAGCTTGAGCGAATCACCGCTCACATCTGCAAAGGCGAACACCTCTTCGCGCTGATAGTGGTGACCGAGAATGAGTACCTGATCACCGAGTTCGGTTTTCAAATTAGTGATTTGTTCAAGAATATCTGTTTCGGGGGTATCGTATAACTGCGTAAGCAGTGCCTGTGCATTCATAAGCCAAAGTTTCAGGTCGGATGGCTGGCTTGTCAAACTCGGTGCCGATCTTTCTATACTCGGACAGCCTTCCGGTTTAATAATATTATCAGTTTATCCTGCAAAGAATGGCCACCACACAGCCATACATATCACACAATCATTAATTTTATGCGCTGGTTTAAGTCATCAAACTGCATGGGTTTGGTTAGAATTTCGCAATGCGGTATCTGTTTTTTATCACCCAGGACATGCTCTCGGTCATAACCGGTCATGAAAATCACTGGCAGGTTGGGGCGGAGCACTCTGATGCGGCTGATCAGTTCAAGGCCGCCACAATGCGGCATCACTATATCCAGTATGGCGATAGCGATCTCATCCTGATGGGCCATAAACAGTGTATATGCCTGTTCTCCGTCGCTTGCTTGCAACACAGTATAACCCAGCTCTGTCAGTACTTCCGCTGTGGTCTCACGTACGTTTTGTTCGTCATCAGCCAGCAGAATGGTTTCTCCGCAAGCTGTTTCGGGAGCTGTATGTGGAGCGGGGTAGAGCGGGAGTGATGATGGGACAATAAGCGGCAGATAAATATCGAAGGCCGTGCCGCCATCGGTCAGGCGTTCCACTTCAATACATCCCTGATGGGTTTTTACAGCGCCATACACCATGGCCAGGCCAAGGCCTGTACCTTTTCCCTGCTCTTTGCTGGTAAAGAAAGGTTCGAACAGATGTTCTATCCGTTCTTCAGGGATACCACAGCCGTTGTCCTCAATCCGCAGGTGTGCGTACTGGATAATCTGGAAATAGGGGTGTTGTTTTACAAATGTATCATTGGCTTCAAAGGTATTCAGGCGAATCGTGATACGGGGCAGAGTGGTCTCTTCAAGCGCATCACGTGCGTTGGTAATCAGGTTCACCAGTATCTGATGAATCTGGGAGCTGTCAGCGTGTACAAGGAGTGAATCGTTGCAGATATTCTGATCCATTTCGATATTTTCAGGGATGACCGTATGTAGAAATTTCAGTGTTTCCTTTATAAAGGGTGTTAGTGGTAAATCCTTCATACTGACATGACCCTTGCGGGCAAACGTGAGCAGCTGTTTGATCATTTCAGCCGCGCGCAAGGAGAGGCTTTCAATGTTATCCAGTTTTTGTACGGCTTCCGGTATTGCCCTGGTACGTTGTTTGGCCAGATAAAGGTTGCCGGTAATGCCAGCTAGAATGTTATTGAAATCGTGGGCAATGCCACCTGCCAGTGTGCCAACGGCTTCCATTTTTTGCATCTGAGAGAGCTGCACCTCCATGGCTTCGAGCTGAGTTAAATCCGAATGCGAGCCAACATAATGGGTAATATTACCGTTATCATCGATGATTGGACCAATGGTCAGCATAGCTGGAAAAAGCGTGCCATCCTTGTGCCTGTCAATCACCTTGCCATGCCAGACGTGACCATTGGAAATGGTAGTCCATAGGTTTTGATAAAACAGCGCATCCTGTTTGCCGCTTTTAAGGATGCGGGGCGTTTGACCCTTAATATCATCCGGACTATAGCCGGTGATTTGTGAAAAGGCCGGGTTCACGTATTCAATCACGCCTTCGTGATCGGTGATCAATATCGATCCGCCGGACTGAGTCACGGCTTGGGAAAGCATTCTGACCTGACGTTCAGCATGCCTGCGTTCGGTGATATCCCGAAGCACAACCAGATCAGCCGGCTTGCCTGCAAATTCAATGTGATTACCTGCACTTTCAATCCAGGCAATTGCTCCATTATGTTTGATCACCCTTAGAATATGGGGTGTATTACTGCCGTGATTCTCTAATTGGAGATGATAGTTGTTCATGACCTGGGCATGATCATCCGGGTGCACAAGCTCCAGAAAGGCTTTGCCTGCCAGTTCTTCTTGTGTGTTTCCCCATACCTTTGCGGCAGCAGCATTGGCAAAGACAATGTTGCCGTCTTGCAGAATGACAATGCTGTCAAATGCACCATCAACCACGGTTCGGTATTTGATTTCGCTTTCGTGCAGTGCCTGCGAGTTTAGATCACGCTGCAGACGATAGCGGGCCAGCAACCAGGCCAATAGAATACTGGCCAGAATCAACAATGCACAGGTGATGGTCACACTATAACGCGTCCGTGAAGTCGCTTGGGAAAAACTGGTTGCAGATAGTCTGGAAGCGATGATATAACGATCATGTCCGCTTACTATCGCCTGATCCAGACCGGTCTGATCCAGCAAGTTGAGCAAATCAAAAGAAATGAATGTGAACAAGTCACTGCCTGCCTCAACTTGGTTATGGCCCTTTTTGTTCATCTGTTGCCAGGCATCTGGAAATTTCACCACGAAGTTTTGCTGATCCTGACCCGGAATTATGAATCCCCAGTTCCATTCTTGATGTGGACTTGAGAGAAAAAAACCATTTTGGTTGAGCAGATAAGCTTCGCTTGCTGCTTTTTCGGCCACCTGTTGAAAACGTAACAGCGTCTTGCTTAAGTTCAGGTTAAGCACTGCAACACCTACTTTACTGGCCCCCTCAAATAGTGGCATGGCCAAACGAATTACCGGTTTGTGCGGTAGCTCCAGTTGGCCATGCTCGGTGTTTAGATCCAGTGCGGAGAGATACATCTGGCCACGAGCCAGGCGCATGGTCTCAGTGAAATAGTAGCGATCAGATTTATTCTGGAGTTCTGCATCAACCACAATATCAGGGGCATCGTTATGCTGGTTAACGCGGATAAGCTCTTTCCCCTGATGGTCAAGAATGCGTAGTTGGTCATAGGAGGGGGCAGATTCGAGAATAGAGAAACTGTCTTCGGAGATCTGCCACTGACCTTGCTGATCAGAAAACGGGTGATGTCGATACACCTGAGAGGCAATAAAAGAGAGTGAACGAAAGGCACTGGCCAGGGTGTCGGTCAACAAGGCCTGCTGAAAGGAGTGCAGGTGATGGTCTTGTTCGATGATGTGCTGTCTTTCTTCTCGAATTTCAAGTTGATAAAACAGAAATCCAAGCAGGGATATTGTCAGTGCCATGCTGATAAACAGTATGACAAAATTACGCCAGAATCCGGCATGGTGCGCGGACAAGGTACCTGTATCCTGCATCGATTCTCTCCTTGCAATCCGAGCACAGCATACACAATAAGAGCGATGGTGGGTAGAGAGTCTGGGGCGAATCGTTAAATAACCACGCAGTGCAATACACATCAGACGGTGCTCATAACGCCAAGATCATGCATCAGTAACATGCATTGACGCTAGTCGGTGAGGTCACTTTAACTTGTATGCGTGCATCAGTCAGATGCCTTCGCTACGCTTCGGCTACCAATTATCGGAGGAATCTAATGCCTGTTTACCGTTCCAGTACATCCACCCAAGGCCGAAATATGGCCGGTGCCCGCTCACTCTGGCGTGCAACGGGTATGAAAGATGAAGATTTCTCTAAACCAATTATCGCGGTAGTGAATTCCTTCACCCAGTTTGTGCCGGGTCATGTGCACCTGAAAGATATGGGGCAGTTAGTTGCGCGCGAGATCGAAGCGGCCGGCGGTGTAGCCAAAGAATTTAATACCATCGCGATTGATGATGGTATCGCCATGGGTCATGGCGGTATGCTCTATTCACTGCCAAGCCGTGATCTGATCGCCGATTCGGTGGAGTATATGTGTAATGCTCACACCGCCGATGCCATGGTTTGCATCTCCAATTGCGATAAAATCACACCGGGCATGCTGATGGCAGCATTGCGCTTGAATATTCCTGCGGTGTTTGTATCCGGTGGCCCGATGGAAGCTGGTAAAGTGACCATCAATAATCGTGAAAAACATCTGGATCTGGTCGATGCCATGGTGATGGCTGCTGATCCGAATGAATCCGATGAAGATGTGGCTGCGGTTGAACGCTCGGCATGCCCAACATGCGGTTCATGCTCTGGTATGTTTACAGCCAATTCCATGAACTGCCTGGCCGAAGCGCTCGGTCTGGCGCTGCCCGGTAATGGTTCGCTTTTAGCGACACATGCAGATCGTAAAGAATTGTTCCTCGAAGCAGGTCGCACTGCTGTGGCATTGTGTGAACGCTATTATAAGAACGAAGATCTCTCTGCACTGCCGCGCTCTATCGCTACCTTTGAAGCGTTTGAAAACGCTATGGCATTGGATATCGCTATGGGTGGTTCCACCAATACCGTTCTGCATCTTTTAGCCTGTGCACAGGAAGCCGGTGTTGATTTCACTATGGCCGACATTGATCGCATGAGCCGCAAGGTGCCGAATCTGTGCAAGGTTGCGCCAGCTGTTCAACAATACCATATGGAAGATGTACATCGCGCCGGTGGTGTGATCGGTATTCTTTCCGAGCTTGATCGGGCAGGGCTGATCCACAGAGACGTACCGACCGTGCATGCTGTAACACTTGGTGCAGGACTAGATGCCAATGATGTGATGAATGAAGCCAATAGTGCGCCGCGCGAAATGTACCGTGCTGCACCGGGTGGCATTCCTACCCAGACAGCATTCTCTCAGTCTGAACGCTGGAAAACACTCGATACAGACCGTGAAGCAGGTTGCATCCGCAGTTTAGAGAATGCCTACTCGAAAGAGGGTGGTATTGCTGTCCTGTTTGGTAATATCGCAGAGCGTGGCTGCATCGTAAAAACCGCCGGTGTGGATGAGTCGATCTGGAAGTTCACGGGTCGCGCCCGTGTATTTGAATCACAGGATGATTCTGTGAGTGCCATCCTCAATGATAAAGTCGTGCCCGGTGATATTGTCATCATCCGCTACGAAGGCCCCAAAGGCGGCCCCGGCATGCAGGAGATGCTCTATCCAACCTCATATCTGAAATCTAAAGGCATGGGCAAGGAGTGCGCACTGCTCACCGATGGTCGTTTCTCCGGTGGGACGTCCGGTCTCTCTATCGGTCATGCTTCCCCGGAAGCTGCTGAAGGTGGCGCGATAGGATTAGTGGAAGAGGGCGATTCCATCGAAATCGACATCCCTAACCGCACCATTCATCTGGCAATTTCCGATGATGAACTGGCAACCCGTCGCACAGCGATGGAAGCCAAAGGTGCTGATGCCTGGAAACCGCTTGATCGCCAGCGTCCGGTCTCCAAAGCCCTGCTGGCCTATGCCGCACTGACCACATCAGCCGACAAAGGCGCCGTGCGCAATCTCGATCAGCTCAAGTAAACTTTTCGAATTTTACTAAATAACGGTGCCAGGCATGAGTTGTTGAGTTGTTTGAAATCATCATAAATTCCAGATCGAGGCCGGAACTTACGGCCGTGTGCTGTTATGGTTGATGACCCAGGCGCACCTCAATCTGAGGGTGTCTGGCGACCAGATATTTTAAGCGATTCAGGTTTTGCAGGTTGCTTGCATGGTCTTCCGTGAAATACCCTGGCTCGACTGTATGCTCATAACCCCAGCCGGTGATGCATTAAAATCGCTAATAAGGTGACACGATGTTTCTGCACTCTTGCCTTATCCTCATGTTTTTAGTGAACTGAATTAGTATCCTGTTTCTTTTTCGTTAGGCTTCGTTCAGTTTCTGTCATCACTGTAAAAGTAATTTATCGGAGAAAACTAATTTCCTCATGAGCATCGATCTGCCGAATAGCCATAATCAACGCCATTTACTCAATGATGAATTGCATCAACATCCCTACGAAAACCTCATTCCACCTGAGCGTGTGATTTGCATTGGCATGCAGGTAAGCCCTGAGCAACGGGCCATGGAACTTGTGCACCTACAGCGCCTTTTCGATCACTTCGGCCAAAGACTGGAGTTGGATGGTGATCGCATCCGCTGTAATTTTGAGGTGTTTCGCTTTAAACTGGAAAAGCATCAAGAATTTACCCGTTACAAATTTATTTTTGCGATTGATTCTGACAATCATGAAGACCCGTTTAGTGGTAACCCACTGGATCAGCTTCCGAAAGGTTGGCTGGCCTCACTGCCCGGGAAAATGCTGACTGCCATGGATGTGCCTATTTTATCTTATGCTGAAGGCTCTTCATCAACGCAAATGATTGAGCGCTTTGGCCACTGCTTCAGCCAGCAGACTTTAATTGCTTCACTGGTTGGTCGTAGTGAAGGTCTGGTTATCACCGATTTTGCGATTCGCAACGATGGCATGTTGCGTATGCTGATACTTTCTCGAGCGAGCTTACCGTCGCAGAACGGCCGTCTCATGCTTCGCCTGGTTGAAATTGAAACTTATCGTATGCTGGCAATGCTGATGCTTCCGGATGCCAGAAAATTATTACAAAAACTACCTCAGTATGATGCGCGTCTAACCGAACTGACCAGCGCAATATCGCGTGGATCAGGTAGAGATGATGAACAACTACTCGATGAACTAAGTACTTTGGCGGCCAATGTCGAAAGTCTGGTAGCCTCTAACTATCGTCGCCTGTCGGCTTCGCGTGCCTATTTTAATCTGGTTACACAGCGCTTAAGTGACCTGCACGAACAACCCATCGAGCTGGTTCCCTCACTGCGTGGCATTTTGAACCGCAGATTGGAGCCTGCGCGCATGACCTGCGATTCAGTATCCCATTGGCTCGAACAGCTTTCACAGCGTGTGACGCATGCCAGTCAACTGCTCCGAACCCGTATCGATGTTGGCCGTGAGAAACAATCACAGGATCTGCTTAAGGCGATGAATGATCGTTTTCACTTGCAACTGCGCCTGCAATCGGCTGCCGAAATGTTATCTGTGGCGATCTTTTCCTTCTATGCGATTGGGCTACTATCCTATATGGGAGAAGCTGCCGCTCAACTCCTGTCTCTGACCTACAATCCTATTCTATTTAAGGCATTCGCCGTGCCGCTGGTGACAGCGAGCGCCATCTTTTTTGTACTTCGATTACGAAAAAGACGAACACAGAAGGAATAATTGTATCGTTCTTCTGAAGTTCGATGCATAAAGAGACAGTCTGATTATTAAGAATAGGGGTTGGGTTTACATCTGGTAATAACGCTTTGTATGTATTGTTGGCAGAATGAAATAGCATCAAAAGCATATGAGAATAGATATCGTAAATATAAAAGCGATTAAAGTTGCTGCATTAGAACATCAGGGTGAGCCCGAGACTCTGGGGGAGTCTGTTGAAAATTTTAGAGCCTGGCGCAAAGAGAGTGGCGACTCACCTGTGGCTAATATGCGCACCTTTGGTTTGGCTCACAGCAATCCGGAAGCCAGGCTTGTTCAACAATTTCGTTTTGATATTTGCGGCGAAGTTGATGCTGACATCGCTGCAAATACCTATGGGGTGATCAATAAGGAAATTCCTGCTGGCCGTTGCGCAAAAGTGCGGCACACGGGTTCACACGATACATTGCAGTTACAAGTGAATGCCATTTCTCGCGATTGGTTGCCCGGTAGCGAAGAGGTTAAACGTGATGCACCGATCTTTTTTGAATACCTGAATGTTGTGCCCGAAGTGGCCGAGGGTAAGCAGATTACCGACATCTATTTTCCACTAAGATAATTTAACACTGTTAGAGAAATACTGAAAAATTACACGTCCATATAGTTTTCAGCTCTCAGTGTGGCTGCTTTATGACCTGTGCATATTCGCTAAAACAGACAAATACTGTATGGTGGTCGATCTGTGTAGCGAAACCGTTGAACCTGACATGCTGGTTTATCGGTTTTGAGAGAGTTTTATCCCTTCACTACGTGGTTATCAGGAAGATGCTTGTTTATTGGCTCCTGCCAAACACAGCTAGTAAAAGAAAAAAACGTCGTTTTTTTTACTTACAAACCAACCACTTAAGTGGTTGCTTTTCAATCCGTCCATGGACAGCTCGGAAACACTGAATAAATCAGCAATTCCTTAATAATCCATGGTGTTTGTTAATATGGACACTCCTTTTGATTTTATCCGCCGCCTTGGCAGCTCCGGCCATCATTGAAACGTTTTAATAAAAAAACACCTGTATGTGCCGGTTGCTTTCTTTTTGCCCTCTTGTGGACGCAATAGGTCTGAACGGATTCGAGTCACACAGATCAAATCTAAAAAACAGCCCCGGTGTTGATGGTATGAATCTTCAACATGTCTGTCGGGCACAAGGAAAGCATCATGCGTAAAAGAACATTTGGAGTCATCGGGACTTCAAGAATGGAGAATGAGCAACGTGTACCGATCCATCCAAGACATTTGTCACGCATGCCCGCAGAGCTGCGTCAGCAACTGGTGTTTGAGCAGGGTTATGGTGAACCATTTGGCATTTCAGACTCGGAGATTGTTGCACAGAGCGGAGGCATGGCCACGCGCCATGAACTATTGGCTGAGATTGGGTCTGTAATTATCTCCAAGCCAATGGAAACTGATTTTCAGGAACTTAAAGAGGGAGGAACCCTTTGGGGTTATGTGCATTGCACACAGCAACGCGCGGTTACGCAGATTGCAATCGATCGCAAACTGACGCTCATTGCCTTTGAAGATATGTTTGTCTGGAGTCCCACCGGACAGATTGGTCGTCATACGTTTTATAAAAACAATGAAATGGCCGGCTATTGTGCGGTAATACACGCCCTGCAACTCAAAGGTATCGACGGCCACTACGGCAACCAGCGCAAAACGATTATTTTCAGTTTCGGTGCGGTCAGTCGTGGAGCCATTTATGCCCTCAAGGCGCATGGGTTCAGAGATATTACCATCTGCATTCAGCGACCGGATCACGAGGTGCGTGAAGAGGTGCTCGATTGTCACTATGTCACCATACGGGCAGGCGGCAAAGGTGAACCGCGCTTGTTGGTGCAAGAGCATGATCGCAGTGAACGACCGTTGTCGGATCTGATCAGCGAATCAGATATCATCATTAACGGGGCTTATCAAAATCCAGATCATCCGATCAATTTTGTGACCGAAGAGGAGAGTACCTGCCTTAAACCAGGCTGCCTGATTATCGATGTCAGTTGTGATGAAGGCATGGGTTTCTATTTTGCCAAACCCACCACATTTAATGCGCCAATGTTCAAGGTTGGCACGGTCGATTATTACGCTGTTGATCATACACCAAGCTACCTCTGGGAAAGTGCTTCACGTTCTATTTCAGCGGCCATGATTGTGCATCTACCTTCTGTACTAGGAGGACGAGAGGGCTGGCAGGAGAATGAGACGATTCGCCAGGCTGTGAATATTGATGCCGGTGTGATTCAAAAATCGGTCATTCTGTCGTTTCAGCATCGTGAGCCTGACTATCCTCATGCAACAATCACTACAGTGAACCATAGGGATGTTAGCTTGGATGCTCTTCCTGCATAGCAATTCATGCAGACAAGTATGGCATAAGAGATCACTGTTATCAGATGGTGGTCTTATCCAGTGCAAATGGAATATATAATCTCATTGCTCGTACTATAGCAGGTGATTGTCTAAGCTTGCTCGGCGCTGATGATTGTGGTTTGGAGACAGCATGATTGACTGGAGGGCAGCATGACTATTTGTTCTAATGCATCTTTAGCTCCGGTGCTCTATCTGCCGCATGGCGGCGGGCCATTGCCGCTATTGGGTGATCCGGCGCATCAGGAGATGATAAGCTGTCTTAAACATGTGGTGACGTTGTTTGAAAAGCCATCGGCTATTGTTGTAATCAGTGCCCATTGGGAGGCCGATAGGCCGACTATTACCAGTGGTTTAAAGCCAGCCTTGATATACGATTATTATGGTTTTCCTAAAGAGGCGTATGAAATTGACTATCCGGCAGCGGGAGATCCAGAGCTGGCTAGAAATATATTCGATCTATTAAAGCGTGCCGGTATCGAAGCCGAGCTGAATGGGACGAGAGGATTTGATCATGGCATGTTTGTGCCGTTGAAAATCATGTATCCGGATGCTGATATTCCCTGTGTGCAAATATCCATGCTGAACACACTCGATCCATTGCAGCATATTCAGATTGGTAAGGCTTTGGCAGCATTAAGAGCGCAGAATGTACTGCTGATCGGATCGGGACTGTCGTTTCACAACCTTAAAGCCTTCTTTTCAACATCGACTGATCAGGGCCAAGGCTTGAATGCGTCCTTTGAACGCTGGCTAATGCAGACCTGTTCAGACCGTGAGATAGATGAAGCGGAGAGGACGCAGACGTTGAGTCATTGGGGAGATGCGCCCGGAGCACGATATTGTCATCCCAGAGAGGAACATCTGCTGCCCTTGCATGTCTGTTACGGTTTGGCGCAAGCGCCAGCCGGAGAAATATTTACAATGGAATTGATGGGGAAATCCATCAGTTGTTACCTCTGGCGGTAATCTTCCGGGAAAGTAACAGTCTAATTAATAGAGTCTGTTGATCTTCCCAATAAAAACAGGCTGGTTTTTTTCATGAGACATGTAAAAGCTTTCAAACAAACAGAGGCTGGGTCAGCCTGCGCCGCGAAATATAATTCGCCACATGCTTCACATTGGCGTGTTTTATTAACAAGTTATCCGGAGAACATATGAAAATCATCGTTGCTGCACTCTATCACTTTGCCACGCTGGATGATTTCCAGGTCATGCGCGAACCGCTTCAACAATTTTGTGTCGAACATGGCATTAAGGGCTCACTGCTGCTGGCAAATGAAGGCATCAATGGCACCGTGGCTGGCACGCGTGAACATATTGATGCGTTGCTTGCTCATCTGCGTAGTGATGCACGCCTACAGGGGCTTGAGCATAAAGAATCAACGGCCACATCATGGCCGTTTTATCGCATGAAGGTGAAGCTGAAAAAAGAGATTGTTACACTCGGTGTGGAAGGGGTGTCACCAACAGTCTGTGTGGGTACCTATGTTGAGCCACAAGCGTGGAATGCGGTGATATCTGATCCTGATGTGCTGGTCATTGATACGCGCAATGATTACGAATATGAAATCGGTACCTTCAAAGGCGCACTGGATCCAAATACCACCGCTTTCCGCCAGTTTCCCGAATATGTGCAGACCCATTGCGATCCGCAGAAACATAAAAAAGTGGCGATGTTCTGTACCGGTGGCATCCGCTGTGAAAAAGCCTCGGCTTATATGTTGGAGCAGGGTTATGAAGAGGTGTTTCATCTGAAAGGCGGCATTCTGAAATATCTCGAAGAGGTACCTGAAGATGAGAGTTTGTGGCAGGGCGAGTGTTTTGTCTTCGATGATCGGGTGACGGTCAAACATGCCCTGGAAGAGGGTGAGTATGAGCTTTGTCGTGGTTGCCGCTGGCCATTGGCTGAAGCCGACAAACAGTCTGAGCATTATGAAGAGGGTGTCTGTTGTGAACGTTGTTATGATGTGCTGACCGCTGATAAGCGCAGTCGTCTTGAGGAAAGGAAAAAGCAGACCCGTCTGGCCAAAGAACGCGGTGTGCCGCATCTGGGCATGTCACTGCAAGAGGCGAGGCAGCGTAAACGTGATGCCAAGCAGGCACTGGGTGCAAAGGTTGCGAAGCATCTGTTGGTTGAACCTGATGATGGTAGTACCGCATGAACAGCAGATGATATGCATTCCTGCTTTTGACAGTGCGGGTGTAGTCCGTAGCTTGGGGCAACAGATGAATAGTTGGAGTGTAAGGGAAGCTTCCCATGCTTTTTTAACTGGAACATCAAGGTGTGAGGAGAACTTACGAAATGAAAATAACGAGACTAATGATTGCAGCAGCGGCAATTTTCACTTTCTGTGCGCTGGCTGATGGTATCTATCCTGCCTTTGCACCGGTTTCTGTGGCCAATGCTGAAGCAGAAGGGCCCGCATTAAAATTGATAAAGTCTGCTAAATTACATGTTGCTGCTTCGGGCCCATCTCATGTTAGTGAAATAGTGTATCAGGATGATGTTGTCATTTGGCTGGATAAAGTGGATGTCTGGGTTCAGGTGCGTGTGAAAAAGAATGATCATGTCGGCTGGATTCATCATAGCTATCTGAAAGCAGCTGTAAGTACGTCTTCCGCACCGGTTAAATCCAGTGCTGTGAATGAACAGGGACTATTATAAGTGTAGGGATTCAGCGCTTTTATCATGCGTCTGTTTATTGCTATTCCACTGCCTCATCAGATTCAGCAAGCCCTGGATGCCTGGTGGCATGATGAAAAATGGTTATTACCCGGCTGGCGCAGTATCCCGGAAATCAACAGGCATCTGACACTACATTTCCTGGGTGATATCCATGGTGACCAGCTGGATGACCTTGCTGAAAGTCTTGAAGCTAACTTTGCAATCAGTGCTTCGATGACGCTGGGCATCAATGGCATTGGTTTCTTTCCCTCTCCATCCAGAGCCCGCACGTTCTGGGTAGGAGTTGATGATATGGATAAGGCATTAGCAACAGCTGCACGCCAATGTCGCAGGCTTTGCCAGCAGGTGCAGGATAAACATGGCAAAGCGACACCTTTCCGAGCCCATATCACCATGGCCAGACATGCAGAAAAGCTTGCAATTCCGAATCTTGAACAGTTCAGTGTACCACCATATCTATGCTGGAATGCTGATGAAGTACATCTAATCCAGTCCAGGTTAAGGCCGGAAGGGGCCAGTTATCGGGTGCTTGAACGCATCACTCTGGGTGGATAAATCATAAGAGCTTGTGCTTCAGGCTGGCGTTGCATGCGCTTTGTGTAACAGATCAATACGAACAGGCACCTGAAAATGGGCTCCGTTGCTGCTCATGTGAGACTCAAACTGATGTTTAAC
>JAUZQJ010000057.1 GCA_030951045.1 Mariprofundus sp. | reverse complement strand
TGCCAACGATCTGTCTGAGAACAGTAATGTGATGCTGAATCTGTATCAGTTCGGTGATCATACCAAATTCTGGTCGTCACCTGTACGTTATGATGCTACGGGTGCGGCAGTAACCGATGTCAACGCCTATGCCAACGATAATGATTACAAACAAACCCAGCGCGGTCTTAAGGGAGAGTGGCGCAATGCAGGCGAATCGCTGGCCTGGATGGGTGGTATGGACTTGCGTGACAACAGCTTTAAAAACTTTGTTTCGGTGTTGCAGGATTATAAAGCCAGCCCAAGTCGTCGCAGTAGGGTGATCAAAGCGGGTACGATTACTGCCAATAACAAGACCAAAGAGCGGGTTTATGCTGGATATGCGGAAGCCAAATACCGCCTGTTTGCGCCATTGATGCTAACGATGAACGGGCGTTTTGATCATATCAAACTTGATTATAGCGATTCGCTGGCAGGTGCTGCTGCGCCGAATCTGAACAAGAGCTTTAATGTCGGCTCATGGCGTGCAGGCCTAACCTACGACATGGGCGACAATGCATCCCTGTATAGCAATGTATCGACGGGATTCCGGGCGCCAAGCATTCGACAACTCTTTGCTGGTACGATTAGCCCCACTGGACGCACAGCAGCCAACCCCAGTCTGAAGCCAGAGCGGGCGGTTAATTATGAAATCGGCATGCGCGGCAAGGTGGATGCCCTGGCTGGACTGGATTGGGATATCGCCCTGTTCCGCATAGAACGCAAGGATTTTATCCTCGATGTGGCTGGCCAATACGGTTTCGCTGGATCCGGTCAATATCAGAATATTGGCGGCGTGCGCGATCAGGGTGTTGAAGTGGCACTGAAAACGGATCAGCAACGGATGTTTTCTGCCAATCTCGCCTACACCTATCTGGATGCGAAGTTCACACGTTATGACAATTTTGGACTGGTGCTGGGCAATGCATTCAGCCCTCGCCCTGGTGCAAATCGGATAGTAAACTTTAATAACGCTGGCAATCAGGTACCGCGCACACCACACCACAAGCTCTTCCTTGCCGCAAACATCAGGCCGCTCGATGGCCTGGTGTTCACGACAGAGATCAATGCACAGTCTGCCTATTTTGCGGATGAGATTAATCGGGTGAAAATCGGTGGCCATACCGAATTCAATCTGGTCGCCAACTATGACTTTTCGCTGGGTGCCAATAACGCCATCAACATTGCGATGTTCGGGCGCGTGGATAATGCGCTGGATCGCACCTATTACAATACAGCTCGCGGCTTCAAAGATAGCAACAATGATTTCGTTTATAACGCCGAGGACATCTCAGTCGTCGTCAATCCAGGTCGGCGTTTTACCGCTGGCATCACAGCAACATTTTAAACATCAACCAAGGAGATACTATGAAAAAACAGGTAATCATATCAAGCATCGCCATACTGCTGGCGACGACAGCCATGACATCCGCAGCTACTGCCTGCGAGCAGGGTAAACATGGGTCGTACACCAAACACCACCATGCATCCGGGCATCACAATATCCCAGGCAAGTCGCTCTCCTATTTGCGGCTGGTGGTAAAAAATGCATCCTCATTGAAATTGAATGACAAGCAGCGCAAGGCAGTGGGGGCGTTGTTGATCCAGGCGGAGAGCGATGCATCTGCTGCACATGCCAAAGCGGAAATCACCGTTGCCGAGTTCAGATCGAAACTGTATGCGGGCAAGGTAACGGCCAGGGATGTCAAAGCCTATAGCAATCGCATGGGAGAGCTGCGCGCCATGGCTCTTTCCGCCCGTCTCCTGCCAAGCATTCAGGTTAAAGGCTTGCTCACCAAAGAGCAGCAAAAGGCATTGAAAGCACTGCATCGTCAAGATCGCAAGTCATGTGCGATAAAAGAGAAACATCGCAAATCGGATGCAGGTCAGCGTACATGATGACGGGTTTCATCAAGGCTGGATTGCTCTCTATTCTGGCCTTGGTCTGGGTGGCTCCTGCGGGGGCTGCCATGCATTGGAAGCCTGAACCTGCTTCGAATAGCGGCATGCAACATGATCGCATGGCTGCCAAGCATTTCATGCTGCATAATGGAGATAACGCAAGTGTGCGTTTTATGCACGCTGATCTGGAAGTGCAGAATGTGTTGTTGGAGAATGGACAACTCGCTCTTAAGCCGACTGGCAAGAACAACTACCATGTGCTGGTTGCCAAGCGAGAGCATGGCAATGTGCATGAAACAGCGATTCGTTATCTGTTCCTGCATGGCAAGCCGACAGGTCACTCGCCATCTGAATTGACGGCGGCAAGCAAGGCGGAACTGGAAATCGTGCCGTCACCGTTGCCACGTGAGCATTGGCATTATCAAGGCAATCAGCAGGCGCATTTCCAAATCCTCTTTCAGGGGAAACCGCTGGTTGGCCATGCCGTAGCCATTGAGACCAGCCACGGGGCAGTCATGCAAGCCACAACAGACGCACAGGGCATGTTTCAAATCACAGTTCCCGATGACTTTACGCTTATCAAGAAAGGTCGCATGCACAACCCGCCCGCTGAATGGCGAATCACCGTGCAGCATGAACAAGATGGGCAGCAATACAGTACGATTCTAACTGCACCTTACTATGTTGATCCCAATCACTGGCAGCCACTTTCCTGGGGGCTGATGGCAGTAGGAGTCGCCATGTTGCTTGCTTTATTCGTGCTCATTCGTCGCCAGAAGAAGGTATCAAGCAACAAAAGAGGAAGGAGATAGATCATGTCACACTGGAAAAACCTTTCGGTCATTCGCAAGTTTGTGCAGCTGCTGAGCTTTGTCTTTCTCGTCTATGGCTCGCTGATTGTCGGGTTTTATGCGGCTGACAAAATTAGTGGCGCACTGCCTGCGCTGGCCTGTGCCTATGATGCCAAGACAGCTGACTACTGCGTACTGATTCCGCTACAACATCAAATGGATCATCTGCTTGGTCCGGCCATTCGAGCAGGTCAGGTGGGTATGGCTGTGATCATGCCGATCTTGACCACACTGGGTACATTTTTGATTATGTTTGTCTTGCTCAACAAGGCCTTCTGTGGGTGGATTTGCCCGCTGGGGACGTTTCAGGAGTTGCTTGGTTTGATCGGTCAGAAACTGGGGCTGAAGCGGGAGGAGTCACTGGATCATAAATTGGTGGATCGTATTCGCCCGGTTAAATGGCTGATGCTTGGATTGCTGGTGATATTTTTCCCCTTGATGACGGGGCTGGGGTTGACCGGGCATGAGCTGGGCGATCCATTTTGCAGAATATGTCCCAGCCGTATTATGACCAACCTGTTTAACGGCAATATGGATCAGCTGCGCATTGATACATCCACGCCCGGTTATATGGCATGGTCGATTCTTGCTGATACACTCTTTGGTCTGATTCTGGTGGTGGGATTAACGACACGGCAACCGTTCTGCCGTATCTGTCCGCTGCTTGCGATGCATGCCATCTTCAAAAAAGTGGGTCTGGTTCGATTGGTGAAAAACTATACCAGCCGCTGTGACAAATGTGGCTTGTGCGCCAAGGCATGTCCGATGGATATTCGCGAGATCCATACATCGAAAGAGAAGGATATCCTCTTCCCGGACTGCACCCTGTGTGGTCGCTGTGTGGAGTTCTGCCCCGATAAAGGGGTGATGGCGATGAAGTATGCC
>JAUZQJ010000056.1 GCA_030951045.1 Mariprofundus sp. | reverse complement strand
AAAAAGCACGTTCCATATTCAAACCTGCAATTGACCACCTATGGCGAAGACCAGCACTCCCCTCAGCTCAAAAGCGGTCAATTCTAAATTGCGGAAAAGGGGACATTTCTACTTTGCGTTGACAGTCGTCTATAGTTGTGTTTTGATCATATATCAGTATTGCCAGTGTAGGTCAGTGCATGGTAGATAAGTGGAACGGTTGATTTGAATAATTTACTGGAAGGGGGTATTCCAAAGGAGATAGCGTAAATGTGTGGGCTTTACTATTTAAACCACCATGCCGCTGCAGCTAAAATAAACATTAGATAGACCAAGAAAATAATGCTCACGCCACGCTTGAGCACCACACTTTGACTGCTACGTAACAGATAAATACTGCCGACAATCATTACTAAAATTTCAAGTGAGCCAATCCACAGGCCAAAATATTCGGGATTCCAATATGACAGCGGGCTGATAAAACGATAGTCCGAAAACGGAAAGAGATGTTGGTGTGCATCATTATGATGAAAGGGGAAATCAAACAAGGAGTGGCAAAACATACTGGCAAAAAATATTGACCATGCAGAGAGCCGTGCACGCCATGCGACAAAACAGGCCAATGCCAGTAATGGGAAAGAATGAAAGGCATTAAACCACATCTGCCATGCAGGCTGATGATATAGGTCGCTCCAAATCAGACGCTCAGCCAAGCCCTGATATTTTTCCCATAGATAAAATACCAGCATCGGTGCATCGGCAATCAGTGCTCCTGCAATAATCGCCAGAGCATGTTTTCCTCGATGTTTTTTACCCATCAGCAACAGATTGATGATGGCATGGGCTGGCGTATTCATTGTATTAGAGCCTTACAATACTTGATGTTGTCCATCGCAAAATGTATCAGATATAATAACACGCAACTGCGGGTACAAGGAGATTCACAATGAAAACGACGTAGGTAACAATTTTGAGCGCTTTACTGTTTATGTCGGCACCAATAGTAGCGTCTGCTCACGGCACCCTGTCCGAAATAGCCACGATCATCATGCATTTGAACCATTATCCGACTACGGACGATAAAAAGATACTGGCAGAGATCGCTGCTGACCCGCAGTCCACTGCTGGAGACAAGATCATCTCCGAAGCGCTGATGCGCATGCAGCACCAAGTTAAAGGATCGGATGCGGATTCGCTAGCTGTACGTAATCAGGACAGTGGTGAGCTTCTAGCTGCCACGCGGTTGTATTGGTTTGTCTGGAGTACATTTCACCCCGAGACAGTATATCCGGAGATTGAAAGTACCACAAAACTTCCAATCTCCGGATAAACTGTTCGTTTTTTAGTGAGGTGTTAGCTGTTTTTACTTTCAGGACGCAAAATCACACAGGACAACGGTGGCAAGGTGATTTCTACAGAGTAGGACTGATCCATCCATGCTTTATCATCAGTATCTACGCCGCCGGCGTTACCGATATTTGAACCACCATACGTTTCTGCATCGGTATTCATGATTTCTTTATAATGCCCTGCAGCAGGTACACCAAGACGATAATTGTGACGCGGTACTGGTGTTAAGTTCAGTGCAACAATGACAGGGCCACCGTTTTTATCACGACGTATGAAGCTCAAAATCGACTGTTCAGCATCGTTGCAGTCAAGCCATTGGAAGCCAGACGGGTCAAAATCTACTTCGTGTAGGGCTGGCACATCTTTGTAGAGATGATTCATATCGCGCATCATCAGTTGCAGACCACGGTGCGGCATGAAGTTGGATTGATCCCATGGCAGGGAAGCATCAAAATCCCATTCCGGCCACTGGCCGAATTCAAGACCATTGAATTGCAGCTTTTTACCCGGATGGGCGTACATGAATGAATAAAGTAAACGCAGGTTGGCAAACTTCTGCCAATCATCGCCAGGCATTTTTTGCGGCATGGAGCCTTTACCATGCACCACTTCATCATGTGAAAATGGCAGGATGAAATTCTCGGTAAATGCATAAACCATCGAGAAGGTCAGTGCATGGTGATGGTAGGAACGATTAATGGGATCTTCTTCAAAATAGGAGAGGGTGTCGTTCATCCAGCCCATATTCCATTTCATGGTGAAACCTAAACCACCCAGATAAGTAGGGCGGGAAACCATTGGCCATGAGGTAGATTCTTCGGCCATGGTGACAGCACCCGGGAAGCGTTCATGCACAAGGCAATTGAATTGTTTTAAAAATTCCACCGCTTCAAGGTTTTCGCGGCCACCATATTTATTGGGTACCCATTCATCGGCTTCGCGGGAATAATCCAGATACAGCATTGAAGCCACTGCATCGACTCTTAAACCATCAATGTGATATTCATCAAGCCAGAACAGGGCCGAGGCGATGAGGAAGTTGCGCACTTCATTGCGGCCGAAGTTGAAGATATACGTGCCCCAGTCTTTGTGTTCACCCAGGCGTGGGTCTTCATGTTCATACAGTGGTGTGCCATCAAAACGCGCCAAACCATGTGCATCTTTAGGGAAATGAGCCGGTACCCAATCGAGAAATACACCGATGCCTTTGAGATGGCAGTAATCGACAAAATAACGGAAATCATCGGGTGTGCCAAAACGACTGGTCGGCGCAAAATAACCAACGGTCTGATAACCCCATGAACCATCAAACGGGTGTTCGGTGATTGGCATTAATTCGATGTGGGTGTAACCCATCCATGCACAATAATCGACCAATTGATGCGCTAATTCACGGTAATCGAGGAATTCTTCTCCATCATCGCCTGCGCGTCGCCATGAACCGGGATGTACTTCATAAATACTCATCGGTTTGTCGGCAGCCTGATTGACCGGACGATCGGCTATCCAATTGGCATCACTCCATTCAAACGCTTTGCAGTTGTGCACCACGCTGGCGGTGGCAGGACGCAATTCCATCTGCTGGGCGTATGGATCGGTTTTTTCAAATACATCGCCGTTTTGAGCGCGGATTTCAAATTTGTAGGTTTCGCCTTCACACAGGCCGGGAATGAAAATTTCCCAAATGCCTGTTGATCCACGTACACGCATCTGATGTTCGCAGCCATTCCAATGGTTGAAATTCCCGATCACAGAGACACGCGACGCTGCCGGTGCCCATACTGCAAAACCAACGCCACTTACACCTTCATGCTGGCGCACATGTGCACCCATGATACGGTATTTTTCAAAATGATTGCCTTCACCAATCAGATGCAGGTCCATTTCGCCAAGAATGGGGCCAAAGCGATAGGCATCATCTTTTTCCCAGCGATGGCCTTCGGTGTTCTCGATGCGCAAACGGTATGGCTTTTCAAAATCGCCACCTTTCCAGTGCTTTTCGAATACATCCGTGCCTTCAATACGGGTCATGGCTTGCGCTCTACCACCTTTGGGGAGCAACCATACTTTTTCAGCTTGCGCTTGCAGTGCGCGTACAACAACACCGCCATCGGGGTGATCTTGCATGCCCAGCCAAGCAAATGGATCATGGCTACGCGCTTCAATAATTGCCCATGCTTCAGGTGATAAAATAGGTTTGTCCATGTGTCCCTCGCTTTTT
>JAUZQJ010000055.1 GCA_030951045.1 Mariprofundus sp. | reverse complement strand
GTGTCCGCCTTGGAAGAGGGTTTGAGTTCTGAGGATGAAGCCATGATCACCGTGCGCGGCAAGGAAAAGTATGTGGTTATGCGTGTGGATCATTACCACTACCTGAGAGAGATGGAGCTGGAAGCAGCTTTATTGGAAGCACGTCAGGATATGGCAGATGGCAATGTGATTCGGGAGTCTGCTGAAGCACATGTAAGAAGAATCGCCGGATAATGAAGTATTCATTGGTTTTTACCGCAAGTTATAATAAACGGTCGGTTAAATTTTTGAAAAAACATCCGGAGTTAAAGAAACAATATTTGAAAACGTTGCAACTATTAGAACTAAATCCTCACCATCCATTACTGCGGTTGCATGCACTTGGCGGTCGATTGACCGGCTTACATTCGGTATCAATCAATATCATTTTTCGTCTTACGATGGAGTTTATTGTTGATGTTGATGAAATTATTCCAGTTAATGTGGGGACACACGATGAGGTGTACCGGCAATAGGCATAAGGAAAATGTTTTCTAAGATAGCGGCAGGGCGGTTTTATCCACTACCCGACGCAATACAAAGCTTGAATGCACATCGCGCACACCCTCAATGCTGGTGATCTTGTTCAATAGCAGCTGTTGATACGCATCCATATCTTTGATTACCACTTTCAGTTGGTAATCAGCCGCCTGGCCGGTGATGAGTAGGCATTCCAATATTTCAGGCCATTTGGCGATATTGGATTCCAAGTTGGCAAAACGTTCAGGTGTATGTTGATCCATGGAAATATGGATGAGTGCCATGAGTGACAAACCCATTTGATCATCACAAGTATAGACTGGCGGCTAGTGTGGCGATTGAGAATCGCGCATGGCCGAATCGAGTTATCGAAAAGGCACCGCGCTGGGTAAGTGTGGATCTGCGCGATGGTAATCAGGCGCTGATCGAGCCGATGAATATGCACAAAAAACAGCAGATGTGGGGCTTGTTGGTCAACATGGGCTTTAAGGAGATCGATTACGCAGTGGAGGTGTGTGAAGCGGTGTTGGATGTCTGGCAGCCGGGAGCTTATCAGGCCTGCATTATCAATTTACCAGGCACCGTTGAAGTATCTACGCCCAATCTGTTTGCAGATCAGGTGGAATATTTCTCCACGCATATGAAATGGCGGGATCATATTACCCTGTCTGTTCACACCCATAATGATCGCGGAGGAGCGGTTGCCTCATCCGAATTGGCATTATTGGCAGGGGCTGAACGTGTTGAAGGCACATTGTTCGGCAATGGTGAGCGTACGGGCAATATGGATGTCATTACCATGGCCATGAACTTATATAGTCAGGGCATTGATCCTGAACTCGACTTGTCCAATCCTGAAGAGATGATGCGTGTATATAGTGCATCTACCGGTTTAACGGTTCCTCCTCGCCATCCCTGGTTTGGAGAGATAGTCTATACCGCATTCTCCGGTAGTCATCAGGATGCAATTCGTAAATGCCTGCATCAACAGCAGCAGGATGAAGCATGGCAGGTGGCTTATCTGCCCATTGATCCACGCGATATTGGCAGAGATTACGAGGCGGTGATTCGTGTGAATAGCCAGTCAGGGAAGGGTGGTGTCGCTTTTCTGTTGAACGCGATTACGGCATTGTATTGCCGCGCTGGTTGCAGGTAGAGATGGCGCAAGTAGTGCAGCGTGAAAGTGAAAAAGAGTGCTGCAAGCCGCAATCAACGGGGCCGCGATATTGATAATACTTTATGAGTGTCTAAAAGTTGCATAGTTACATCTGGTGTTGGCTGTTTAGAAGACCGGTCAATAAACCATGGGCCTTCATTTATCCGTAACAATCGTTAATATAGATTTGCTATCGTTATAAAAATATCCGAGGATTGCGCTCAGGTATTTATTGAGAGGTGTGAAATGGCCGTAGCATTAACAGAAGCAGCCGCTGTGAAAGTTCAGGGTTTACTGGAAAAAGAAGCAGATACGCTTAATTTGCGTGTGTTTGTTTCCGGTGGTGGTTGCTCAGGTTTTCAATATGGGTTTACATTTGATGACAAGATTAATGACAACGATACGGTTGTTGAAAATCATGGTGTTAAATTACTCGTGGATCAGATGAGCATGGAAATGCTTAACGGTTCCGAAATTGATTATCAGACCTCGTTGCAGGGTGAATCCTTTGTGATTCGAAATCCTAATGCAGCCTCAAGCTGTGGTTGTGGCAAGTCGTTCACGCCGGCTGAGTCTGGTAGCAGCGGTTGTGCTAACGCCGGTTATTAATTGAACGGGGTGTTCTCTTTTGTTGCGGAGCCTTCGGGCTCCGCTTTTTTTTTATCTCCTGTTTAAGACTAGGATGTGCCTATTATGAGTGCTCTGGAAATTAAAGGCCTGAATAAGGTCTATAGCAACGGTAATGTTGCCCTGCATGATGTGTCGTTATCGGTACCCAAGGGTAGTTTTTTTGCACTGCTGGGGCCTAACGGAGCTGGCAAAAGTACCCTGATTAATATTTTGGCTGATACGGTGCTTGCTACCGGTGGCTCGGCACGACTGTTTGATCAAGATCTGTTTGCCGAGCGCAATTGGTGTAAACGACAGATTGGCGTAGTGCCACAGGAAGTGGCGTTTGATCCATTTTTTACGCCGCGTGAAGTATTGGCTATTACCTCTGGTTTATTTGGTAGTAAGCCTGATGATGCCTGGATTGATCATTTGCTGGATCGTTTGGAGTTAACTGCTCATGTTGGTAAAAATACCCGTCAGCTTTCCGGAGGTATGCGCCGTAGGCTGCTGGTAGCACAAGCACTGGTACATAAGCCGAAACTGGTGATTTTAGATGAACCGACAGCCGGTGTGGATGTAGAATTGAGGCGTCGTTTATGGGGCTTTATGCGTGAATTAAACGCTGCCGGTACGACAATTCTGTTAACCACCCATTATCTGGATGAAGCCGAAGAGCTATGCGATCATGTGGCGATTATTGATCAGGGTAAGGTGGTTACGGCACAACCAATGGCAGATTTGATGCAGCAGGTGGCATCTTCTTATTTATGGATGAATTATGATAAACCACTATCACTTTCCGAGGCAGATACGCTTGCACTGGCGGATTTTAAACCGCGTGTGAGTGATACAGGTGTCTGTTTGCAACTGGGTAAACTTGAGAATGGTCAATCTACCTTTCATACTGCCTATGAGGCTGCAGTTGCCCGCTTCGGGCCTCCACAGGATGCCGGTGTGCGATCAGAAGACCTCGAAGATGTGTTTTTACGTCTGACCAAAAAAGAGATCAGGGAAACAACATGAGTACAATGAACCTGCGTGGTTGCATGACGCTATTTAAAAGAGAAGTGCACCGTTTTCTCAAGGTGAAAATGCAGACCATTGTCACCCCCGCACTAACCGCAATTTTATACCTGCTTATTTTTCGTTATGCCATGGGTGAGCGACAAGTACCCGGCTTAGATGTCGATTATTTCACTTTTCTGGTTCCCGGTCTGGCCATGATGGCGATGATGCAAAATGCCTTTGCCAATACCTCCAGCTCCATGATTATGGGTAAGGTGATGGGAATGAATATCTATCTGCTGATGGCACCACTCTCCGCTCTTGAAGTGGTGGTGGCTTTTCTTGCCGCAGCTGTAGTGCGAGCCACAGTTGTGGCAGTTGTTTTTCTGTCGGTACTGTCTCCATTTGTAGATATCTCAGTTATGCACTTGGGTATCATTCTGCTCTATGGATTGTGTGCCAGTATTATGATGGGTGGCCTAGGCTTGATTGCCGGCATGTGGGCTAAAGATTTTGATAATATCGCCATGGTGACCAACTTTGTGATTTTGCCGCTGACTTTTCTCTCCGGTGTCTTTTATTCAGTCAAGCAACTACCTGAATTCTGGCAGCAGATAAATGATGCGAATCCATTTTTCTATCTGACGGATGGTTTTCGTTATGGTTTTCTCGGTATTGGTGATACTGACCCATATGCATCGATCATGGTGGTGATTGGCACATCATTGCTGACGATAGTTTCATGTTGGTATTTATGGCGTATTGGCTGGAGAATGAAAGAATAGTCCTAGCTGTCCAGCTTACCGCTGATTTTCCTAGTTACTGCGTTCGAAAATGCTCACAAAAAAGCAGGATGCTGTTTGCACAACCGAGAGGTTGCCCAAAGGGTGAAAGCCATGGATGGCTTGAATGATTTACAGTAATATATTTCATATCGTTGTTTGTTTATGTTTTAATAAGCGCTAACAACATATTACAACACCTGAATGTTTCAATAGGATTATAAAGCACATGGGAATGTCATCAAAGAGTAAATCGGATCGTAAGACTTCAGCTTGGTATCAACGTCATGCCAATGATCCACATGTTAAACGGGCTCAGCGTGAGGGGAAGCGATCACGGGCTGCATTTAAATTGACTGAAATCCTGGACAATGAAAAGCATGGTTTGAAAGTAAAAAGAAACAGTGTGGTCGTTGATTTGGGTTGTGCGCCGGGTTCATGGAGTGTGGAGTTGGCTAAGTATGTGGGGCCAGAAGGGCTGGTTATTGGTATTGATCTGCTGCCACTGGACCCTGTAAATGGTGTTACCCTGATTCAGGGTGATTTTAATTCACCAGAAGGTCAGCAGGCTTTAGCTGAGGCACTGCAAGGGCGACAGGTTGATATGGTTGTCTCCGATATGGCTCCTGAAATGGCCGGTGATAAGCTGGTAGATCAGATGCGTATGATAGGTTTGAACGAAATGACCCTGTATTTTGCGAGTCAATATTTACGCCCTGGTGGCGATGTGTTGATGAAAACCTTTATGGGTGAAGGTTATGATGGATTTCGCCGCGATCTGGGTAAATCATTTCAGAAAGTGAAAAATATTAAACCGGCAGCCAGTCGAAAAACATCATCCGAGTTCTTTTTGCTCGGCAAAGGTTTTCGTCAGGAAGCGAGGATTGAGACTTAGTCCTTGATGAAACGCTTCTGGATATGATGAAGCCTGATGTGGGGGATGTTGCACTCACCAGCTTATGAACAACTGCATAGGTGCTATTCCCTTCGGTACAACAAACTCATAGTGTTCCGGTATGACAAAAGAACTTCCTATTCTTGGCCGCCCACGCGGTAAAATGCCATTCGCGCCAGAAGGTTGGCCGTTTATCATACCAACGGCACTATTATTGCTCATTTCGTATGCCTTTTGTTGGACGATTCTTACTGTTGTTTTGTTGCTGCTATTATTGTTCATGGTTAATTTCTTTCGTGATCCAAACCATACAATGCCGATGGGTGATAATCTGTTCATCTCTCCGGCCGATGGCAAAGTGGTCCGTGCAGAGATGACTGAAGATGGGCATCAGCGTGTTGATATCTTTATGAATGTATTTGATGTGCATGTAAACAGAGCGCCGATGGCGGGTCGTATCAGTGCGATGGACTATATTCCGGGTAAGTTTATCAATGCCAGCTTTGATCATGCCAGTGAAGAAAATGAACGAAATCGCTTTGAAATGGAATGTGACAACGGCAGCAAAATCGCCTTTACCCAGATTTCAGGGTTGGTGGCACGCCGCATTGTCTCTTATGTAAAAGTTGGTGACCAGATGGCTGCCGGTGAACGTATTGGAATGATCCGCTTTGGTTCCCGTGTGAATTGTGAAATACCTGCTGATTACACCTTAAATGTTAGGGTTGGAGATAAAGTGAATGCTGGACTGAGCATTATTGCTCGTCAGCATAAAAAGGAAGTTGTTAACAATGCCGAAACTTAAAGAAAAAGTAGCCGAGCGGGGCGTTTATCTGCTGCCAAGTCTATTTACTACTATGGGACTATTTTCCGGGTTTTATTCCTTAATCGCATCCATTCAGGGTAATTTTGAAATAGCGGCTTGGGCTATTTTGGCCGCTGCTATTTTCGATATGCTTGATGGGCGTGTGGCTCGACTATTGCATGCTGAAACAGATTTCGGCGCAGAGTATGACTCATTGTGTGATATGCTCTCCTTTGGTGTGGCACCTGCTATTTTGCTCTATTTCTGGGCATTGGTGAATCTGGGCTCGGATCTGCATCGCTTGGCGTGGCTTGGAGCATTTTTTCTGGTGGCTTGTGCCGCAATTCGTTTGGCGCGTTTTAACACCAAATTGGAAGTGCAGGATAAACGCTATTTCCAGGGGCTGCCTACACCAGGTGCTGCACTGTTGATTGCCATGGCCGTGCTTTACCATGTGGATGGGAACTTTGAGCCATCACCATGGTTATGGTTTGGTATGTCTGTTTTTCTGGCTTGGTTAATGGTAAGTAATGTGCGTTTTGTATCGGGTAAAGATATTGATTTGAAACAGCGCCGATCAAGCGGAGTAATCGTGATCTTTGTTGTTCTGGTCGGGTTACTGGCTCTTGATCCGTATCGAGTACCTTTCACCGTGATATTGGCTTACTGTCTGCACGGACCGTTATTGAGTTTGTGGCAAAATAGGCGTTTATCACATTTGCGCCAGGCGCGTAAATTGAAAAAGAAAGCACGTGAAAAAAAAGCCACAGATAATGAGCAGAGCTGAATCCAGCATCTGCTGTTTCAAGCTGTCCTAAGAAAATCAACGATAATTGAATGCTTCTGTCTATTGATGCGCAAGCCGAACAGTTATTGCGGGAGAAATAATGTCTGATCGTTTACATATTTTTGATACAACCTTGCGTGATGGCGAGCAATCGCCCGGTTGCTCAATGAACATTGAAGAAAAAATGCGCGTAGCACATGCGTTGGCCGCGTTGGGTGTGGATATTATTGAAGCAGGTTTCCCCATTGCTTCACCCGGTGATTTTGAAGCGGTACACCGTATTGCGACAGAAGTGCATGGCCCTAAACTTGCCGGATTGGCGCGAGCTGCGGTCAAAGATATTGAGCGTGCAGCTATGGCTGTTCAACCTGCTGGTGACAATGCGCGTATTCACACATTTATTGCAACCAGTCCGATTCATATGGAGGCCAAACTACGCATGACTCCGGACCAGGTACTTGAACGCGCAGTGGATTCGGTGAAATTGGCGCGATCTTTGGTGCCAGAAGTAGAATTTTCGGCTGAAGATGCCGGACGTACTGAGATTGATTTCCTCTGCCGTATTGTTGAAGCAGTGATCAAAGCTGGCGCTCGCGTGATCAATATCCCGGATACCGTGGGATACATGACTCCGGATGAATTCGGTTATCGCATTCGCACCCTGATTGAACGCGTTCCCAATGCTGATCAGGCTATCTTTTCCGTGCATTGTCATAATGATCTGGGCTTGGCTGTGGCAAACTCTCTGGCGGCGGTGGAAAATGGCGCGCGTCAGGTGGAATGTACAATGAACGGTCTGGGTGAGCGTGCAGGTAATGCTTCGCTGGAAGAGATTGTCATGATCATGAAAACACGTTCGGATCGTTATGATCTTGAGATGGGGATTGATACCACCAAAATCGTGCCGACCTCTAAATTGGTCAGCAGTATTACCGGTATGCCGGTTCAAGCCAATAAGGCCATTGTTGGTGCCAATGCGTTTGCGCATGAATCCGGTATTCATCAGGATGGTATGTTAAAGCATAAAAAGACGTATGAAATTATGACGCCTGAATCTGTGGGCTGGAATACCAATCGTATGGTGTTGGGTAAACATTCTGGTCGTGCTGCACTCAAATCACGTTATGTGGAACTGGGTGTTGAACTTGATGATGAGCGCCTGATTGCTGTGTTTAATCGTTTCAAGATATTGGCAGATAAAAAGAAAGAGATGTTTGATGAAGATTTGATGTCGCTGCTAAGCGATGATGCAGAGCTTGATGGAGAACATGTGAAATTAATCAGTTTGCATGTGGCATCCGGTACCAGTGATACACCTGTGGCAGCTATTGAACTGGATATTGATGGTGAAATGCATAAAGCCAGGTCAGAAGGTGATGGCCCGGTTGATGCTGCGTTTAAAGCGATCAAGTCACTGGTTGAACCGAATGGTAACCTGCTTCTTTATTCGGTGAATGCTATTACAGCAGGCACCGATGCACAGGGTGAAGTGACCGTTCGTTTACAGTATGGTGATCGCATTGTTAATGGGCAGGGCTCTGATACTGATATTGTGGTAGCTTCAGCGAATGCATTGATTGCAGCTTTGAATAAATTGCCGAATATGCATGCTAAAGAGGTGCATGCACAATACTCCGGCGTGTGACATTCTAGTTCGAATGCAGAAGTAGCTGTCCTCATTTTTTACGAATACGATACTTCATTACAGATATACAAAAAAAGGCCGGGCATTACGCCCGGCCTTTTTGTTATTGATCTTCATCAGCGGATAAACGCATAGGATTTGTTACGTGATCTGCTTTAACCATTTTTCCAGGAAGTGGATGTTAAAATCAGCCTTCTGAAAACCCGGGTTAGCAAGCAGTCGTCTATGTAGTTCCTGATTGGTGGTGACGCCAAGGATAACCAGTTCATCAATCGCACGTTGCATGCGGCGAATACATTTCTGACGGTCTCTGGCATGGGTGATTATTTTACCAATCATAGAGTCGTAGTGGGGCGGTATTTTATACCCGGTATATAGTTGTGAATCCACACGTACACTGCGGCCACCAGGTGCATGGTACAGTGTTACTGTTCCAGGTGATGGAATGAATTTAAAGGGGTCTTCTGCATTGATACGGCATTCAATGGCGTGGCCTTTGATTTTGATATCGTCCTGTGTGAATACGAGCTCTTCACCAGCAGCTACACGCAATTGCCATTCAATCAGATCAACACCGGTAATCCATTCCGTTACAGGATGTTCTACCTGAATACGGGTATTCATTTCCATGAAAAAGAAAGATTTATCAGCATGCATCAAAAATTCGATTGTACCAGCGCCAACATAATTCACTGCTTTGGCAGCAGCTAAACCAGCGGCACAAATTTTAGCGCGTGTTTCATCATCAAGAGCCGGGCTTGGCGCCTCTTCAAGTACTTTTTGATTGTTGCGCTGCATTGAACATTCACGTTCAAACAGGTGAATAAGGTTGCCATGCGTATCGCCCAACACCTGTACTTCAATATGACGTGGTTCAACAAGAAACTTCTCGATAAAGACCGTATCATCACCGAATGCAGCTCCGGCTTCTTGTTTGCATAAGGAGAATGCGTTCGGTAGTGATGTTTCAGTGTGTACCACTTTCATACCACGTCCACCGCCGCCGGCAGATGCTTTGATGATGATTGGGAATCCAGCTTGCTTGGCGACCACCAAGGCTTCTTCAACGGTTTCAACTGCACCTGTGGATCCTGGCACGAGAGGAACGCCTGCCTTTTCCATCTCTTTCTTAGCCGTTACTTTATCACCCATGGTGCGCATGGATTCAGGTGTGGGACCAATCCAGACAAGACCGGATTCGATAACAATATCAGCGAATTCAGCATTCTCAGCAAGGAAACCGAATCCGGGGTGAATCGCTTCAGCGTCGGTTAATTCTGCTGCAGCCATTAAAGCCGCAATATTGAGATAAGACTGAGCACTTGGTGCAGGGCCGATGCAAATGGATTCATCAGCAAGCCTGGTATGCATGGAGTCACGATCAGCTTCTGAATAGACAGCTACCGACAGGATTCCCATCTCTTTACAGGCACGAATGATACGAACGGCAATTTCGCCACGGTTGGCGATTAAGATTTTGTTAAACATAGATATCCCGATTACGCCGAAGGAGTGATAACAAACATATCCTGGCCATACTCAACAGGTGATGCGTTATCTGTCAGAATAGCTTCTACAGTGCCTGCATATTCAGCTTCGATGGTGTTCATCATTTTCATCGCTTCGATGATGCACAGGGTGTCACCCTTTTTCACTTTCTGGCCTACAGATACAAAGTCATCTGAATCCGGATTGGGTGCGGCGTAAAAGGTCCCTACCATCGGTGATTTCACCAAGTGTGCTTCATTCACACTCTCCGCTTCAGCTGGAGCATCAGCGGTGGCTGCGGTCGGAGCAGGGGCTGCGGCATATTGCGTGACTACAGGTGCTGCAACAGCTGCTACCTGACCTTGGCGGGAAATGCGTATTGTTTCACTACCTTCCGTCACTTCAATCTCAGTAACATCTGAGCTTTGAATGAGTTTGATGAGCTTGCGGATATGGGAAATGTCCATGTTATCTCCTGTTTTTGTGTTGTGCGTTTAGTTGTTGATTATGGTGTTACGTGTTTCTTAACTGTTGATTGATACCGTTGAGTGCCATGGTGTACGAGGTGGCACCAAATCCAGCAACTACACCGATGGCTGCATCGGCAAGCATAGATTTATGTCTAAAGGCTTCGCGTTTATGAATATTGGATAGATGCACTTCTACAAATGGAATATTGGCAGCGAGCAGGGCATCTCGTAGTGCGATACTGGTGTGGGTGTAGGCGGCCGGATTGATAACAATGCCATCAACAGCATCTGTTACGGCCTGATGAATGCGATCTACCAGATCACCTTCATGGTTACTTTGATAGTTGTCGATATCAATATGCAATGTGCTAGCTAAATCAGTCAGTTGTTGATTGATATCGTGCAGGGTCGATGCGCCATAGTGAGCCGGTTCACGCGTCCCCAGTAAATTTAAATTCGGCCCATGCAGGACAAGAATCTTTAATGTGTTCATTCCTGATGCTCCCTGTTCCATTGTTGCTGTAAATCCAGCCATTCTGCATTGTCTCGCTCTTGCTCAAGTAAAGAAGCTATCATCTGTCGGGCATAATCATATTCATGTTGTTGCCAAAGCAGTTTGGCAATGGTGATAGAGGCCAGCGGTACATCTTCAATATTGGTGTTCTGTAACTGCAAAGCACGCTGGGCGCTATTGATACCTTCATCAATGTGTCCTAAATGCCGCTGTGTTCTGGCAAGCAGTTTCCATGCTCTGATTTCAACAGGGGCAAAATTCAGTAGTTCAGTCAGAATAAGTTCAGCCTGAGCCAGATCGCCGTTTCGAATAGCGTTTTTTGCGGATTCCATGCCTTCAGCAACACCATGCCAACCAGCAGAAGTAATTGCATGGCTATTGGAGGCTTGTGTGTTGTTGGGTGTGGAAGCACTTGCTGCTAGCATGTGGCTCACACTACAGTAGAGCAATATGTCGGGTCAATCTGCTTGGTTAAGAAAATGCTTAAAAATCAAAAAAATGATCGATTATGTATCTATAGCGTGTGTTTTATGTCGGTTTGTTGTAAATCTTGTTTGTATGATGAGGCCTTATGTCAGATAGTATAGCGATCCACTTGAATGGAGAAGAACGATCATTTTCAGCAAGTAATTTAATGGACTTGATTGCAGAGCTGGGACTTGAGCAACGGATGATTGCCATCGAACTCAATCTCGAAGTGGTGCCAAAAAGTCAATATGGTGAGACAGCTTTAAAAGCAGGTGACCGCATTGAGCTGGTACATATGATTGGTGGCGGTTGATTAAGCGCAAACATATTCAGGTTATTGTTAACCTTGACTGGCAGAAAATTCCAGTAGATATGATATATAGTAAGATATAAAGAAATTATGGGGATAAAAATGTCTGATATTTTTAAAGTGGGGACTTATACCTTTCATTCACGATTGATTGTGGGTTCCGGTAAATATAAGGATTTCCAGACCACCAAAGATGCGACTGAAGCATCGGAAGCGGAAATGATTACTGTTGCTGTGCGTCGTGTGAATATCACCGATCCGGGTAAAGAGAACCTGCTCGATTATATTGACCCAAAGAAATATACCATTCTACCCAATACTGCCGGTTGTTTTAATGCTGAAGACGCTGTGCGTACCTTACGTCTGGCTCGTGAAGCCGGTGGTTGGGATCTGGTGAAATTGGAAGTGCTGGGTGATACCGAAACACTTTATCCTAATGTGGTAGAGACCATCAAAGCAGCTGAAACGCTGGTAGCTGACGGGTTTCAGGTCATGGTCTATACCAATGATGATCCGATTGTAGCACGCCGGCTTGAAGAAGTGGGTTGTGTGGCAGTGATGCCGTTGGGCAATCCAATTGGTTCTGGTCGCGGCCTGGCAAATCCGTTTAATATTCGCGTGATCAAACAGCGTGCGAATGTACCCATTGTTGTTGATGCAGGTATAGGTACTGCCTCTGATGCGGCTAAAGCGATGGAGTTGGGTGCTGATGCTGCATTGATTAATACGGCTATTGCAGAAGCCAAAGATGAATGTTTGATGGCGACCGCCATGCGCGATGCGGTCAGAGCAGGGCGTTCAGCCTTTTTGGCAGGGCGCATGCAGAAACGTGCGTTTGCCAACGCTTCATCACCAACCGAAGGTTACATCTGGGATTAATGTTGAAAAGAACTGCACCGCAGAGGACGCAGAGTTACGCAAAGTTAAAGCAAAAGAATGATTGTCCATTTACTGATTCTGGCAAGGTTTGATGAATGTTTTGTGGTAATGATTTATAAATGTTTTTACTCTGCGTAGCTTCGCGTACTCTGCGGTAAAAAAATAAAGGACTTTATAATACAATGACTGAATTAAAGAATGATCTGTTTTTACGCGCATGTTTGAAAGAGGACGTGGAACGTACACCGGTTTGGATGATGCGTCAGGCTGGCCGTTATCTGGCTGAGTATCGTGCGACACGTGCCAAAGCTGGTGGTTTCCTGAATCTTTGCCGTTCGCCTGAACTTTGCTCGGAAGTAACTTTGCAGCCGATTGATATCCTCGGTGCTGATGCTGCGATTCTGTTCTCCGACATTCTGGTTGTACCGGAAGCAATGGGTATGGAGTTGACCTTTGGTGTCGGTGAAGGGCCTAAGTTCCCTGATCCAATCACTTGCCGTGCAGATGTTGAAAAACTGCCTGTACTGGATGATCCAAGCAAAGAGCTCGGTTATGTGATGGATGCGGTTTCTACTATTCGTCGTGATTTGAATGGCCGTGTGCCATTGATCGGTTTTGCAGGTTCTCCATGGACACTGGCTACCTATATGGTTGAAGGCGGCGGTTCTAAAACATTCTCCAAAGTTAAAGCGATGATGTTCAATGATCCTGAAACCATGCATCTTTTGCTTGAGAAGCTGGCTGATTCAGTTGCTGCTTATCTGAATGGTCAGATTGCAAATGGCGCTCAGGCTGTACAGATCTTTGATACCTGGGGCGGTATTCTTAATACCAGCAATTATCAGGAGTTCTCACTGCAGTATATGCAAAGAATCGTATCTCAACTAACCCGCTTTAATGATGGTCGCAAAGTACCTGTGATCCTTTATTCAAAAGGTGGCATGGGCTGGCTGGAAGCGATGGCTGATACCGGTTGTGATGTGTTGGGCTTAGATTGGTCAATCGATATGGATGAAGCGCGCCGCCGTGTGGGTGATAAGGTTGCATTGCAGGGTAATATGGATCCAACCATGCTGTATGCCAAGCCGGAACGCATTCGTGCTGAAGTGAAAGATATCCTGGCCAAGTTTGGTCATGGTAATGGTCATGTGTTCAATCTTGGTCACGGTATTACGCCGGATGTTCCACCTGAACATGCGATTGAGTTCTTCAAAGCGGTGCGCGAAGAATCAGTTAAATATCACCAGTAACGTTCAGCTCTCCGCTTATTCTCCCGATGACGGCGTTGAAAAATACTTACCTACAGCAGTAGGCTCCGTTTTTTCGCCTTGTCCTTGGAAAATTATCGGCAATCTGAATCGTTACGGTTATTAACTTAATGTATTGGAAAAAGGGCTGCTCTGTGAGTGGTCCTTTTTCTATAGAGAGTGAGATATGAAAGTAGAATCATTGAATTGGGAAGAACGTTATCAGGCAGGTGATATTGGTTGGGATCGTGGTGGGCCAAGTCCTGCATTAATGCAATGGCTGGATGATGGAGCTGTGAAAGAGGGTGCGCGCGTGCTGATTCCCGGCTGCGGATATGGTCATGAAGTGATTGAGTTGGCAGGTCGTGGTCATGCGGCCACAGGTCTTGATATAGCTCCTTCGGCCATCACTGTCCTGAATCAATCCTTAAACGGAATTACAGCATCCTGCTCTGAAGCTGTTTGTGCCGATCTGTTTGATTATCAACCGTCAGAGCGCTTTGATGCCGTGTATGAGCAGACATGTTTATGCACCATGACACCAACAGAGTATGCGAGATACGAGAAAAAACTGTATGGCTGGCTTAATGATGGTGGAGTACTGCTGCTATTGTTGATGCAAACAGGTGATGCCGGAGGCCCGCCATTTCATTGTGATCTGAAAGAGATGCGTCAGCTCTTCGATCCATCCCGCTGGGCATGGCCAGACAAAGCTCCAGTGATTATTTCCCGTCCCAAAGGCCCACGTTTTGAATTGGGATTTGTTTTACAACGCAAAAGTTAAAATCAATTTAAGGTTCTTGGTGCCTGGGTCTGCATTGGCGTTACAGGGGCAGTTTACCGATTATTCAAACAAACCTGAATTATGGTCAGAGGCTTTTTCAGTAACGGTAAAAATTCAGGGCTAAAGGATAGGGCCCTAATTGAATGTGTATGCGACCGGGTCAGGTGCTAACCGTTCGGGAGCTAGAGATCGAACTTGGCTACGCGTTTAGCCTCTGCATTATTGCGTTCAATTACTTCCACCTGGTATTGAACTATCCTCTCTTCAGAAGCCATACCTTGCGATTGCAGGCTATTAAGCCACATTTCATTGGACTCACCTTATTTGTACGCATGCTGCAGCCGTTCGGGCAAAACATGGTGTTAAATACTTCACACAGATGAAAATGAATTTTATAAACAGCCATGTGACATGGAATAAGGGGGCATTATAAGAATTCACGCAGAGGGTGCTGCTTTACTGTTATTTGCTTTGTTGTCATGGTGCGCTTTTCCATACTTAGGGGAACAATAATATATGAAAATGATGATTCTTAATCTAGATCGTAGTACGACCAAGGAAGAATTAAAGGCTCTCTTTGAAAAATATGGCACCGTAGAATCTTGTGAATTGGTGTTAGATCAAACCAACGGTAAATCCAAAGGTTTTGGTTTTGTTGAAATACTGGAACCAAAAGGCGCTGGGTTTGCGCTGAAAAAATTGAACAATAGAATCGTTGGCAGTAACAGAATTCGTGTTAAAAAAGCTGAAGACAAAAAGACATAACTAAGCGCCCCACAGCAGTAAGGGGTCAGCGCTACGGCTCTAAATAAATCCAGTCTTTACAGTGTGGATACCCGATCTCGGCAACTGCTCCATGTGTTGCTCTACCTCCTGCATCCATGTAGTTGAAGTTGGGTATGACTAAATAATTTAAGGTAAATATAAATGCGCTAGCGGTGTCTGGTCCTGCATTTTATATCGGTGTATCACTAGAGCTGCTGCAACTTGTATCTTTCCTATTGAATAGGGTTAATGTGCCCGAATTATTCTGCTCATAAGGACTTTTCTCTGTGTTTAGGTACTCCGCTGACCGTATTCCCGTTACCATTATTCTGGCTATTACATCTCTAGATTTCTGTTTGTACTTTTATGTTGAACAGGTCTGGTTATTGGCCGCGTTCTGGGTGTTGATGATTATTCCAAAAGGTAAAATCGGGGCCTGGAACCACCATCACCAACACACACCTACATTTAAGAAGAAACCATTGAACCGTCTGCTGGAGATTTTTTATGCTTTGCATACCGGCGTGACCACAAACTTATGGTTGCTGCATCATGTGCTTGGCCATCACTTAAACTTCCTTGATCAGGATAAGGATGAAAGTCGCTGGAAGCGGAAATCTGGTGAAACCATGGGTGAGATTGAATACACCCTCAATGTTGCGAGCACAGCGCATCTGCGTGGATATAATGTAGGGAAACGCTTTCCGAAGCATCAGAGTAAATTCATGATCTATACAGCTATAACTATTTTGATTGTTGCTCTGCTGACATGGTACAAACCGATGCAGGGTCTGTTTCTGTTCGTGTTGCCGATGCTTTGCGGTATTCTGTTGACGTCTTGGGCAACCTATGAACATCATTCCGATTTGAGCACCGAAAACGAATTTGAAGCATCGAGGAATAATCTTAATCGCTTTTACAATATCACTACAGGCAATCTGGGTTACCACACTGCTCATCATCACAAGCAGGGTGTACACTGGTCACGCTTGCCAGATCTGCATGATGAAATTAAAGATCAAATACCTGACTATCTCATCAAGTCTGCCGCATTGTGATCAAGGGGTTGTAAAGGGCACTAGCAATCTTTTATGAGCTACAGGAGAGCATAGAGCAACCAGCTCTGTCTCTGGCCCAGTCGGGCCGTTTGGCTGCATATGCATCGAACTCTGGCTGTTCATCATAGGGCTGTTTGAGCAGTGCATGCAGGCTATGAATTTCGCTGTAATCACCTTCCTCAGCTTTATCAATGGCGACTTGTGAGAGATAGTTTCTCAGCACATATTTGGGGTTGATGCGGTTCATCTTTATACTGCGCTCACTGTTGCTCAGTCCGTCGTTTTGTAGGCGCAGAATGTAAGAGCGTAACCAGTCGGTAATCTGTTGTAGGGTGCTTTCTGTTAACGTATCCGGTTGATAATATGCATCAAGTATAGGTTCTATTAGGTTGTTTCTATTGATCTTTTTAATGTCTATATTGATGTCGATGTTGGCAAGCTTGCGATAGAATATGGTCATATCTGTTTCGGTTATTGTAAGCACATTCTCTAGTTCATCGAGGAGTATTTTGTCCGTTTCCGGATTAAATGATAGCAAGCCAAGCTTGTCTGCCATCATCTGTTGCGACATTTTTTTGTAGCTTTGTGGATAGCTGTTCAGGGCCTCCTGCAATGCACTGATATTATCAATCAATGGCAGTATCGCTTCACCTAATCGGGCCAGATTCCAGCCTGCAATATTGGGTTGTTGGCCGTACGCGTAACGGTGCATTTCGCGGTCGGTGGTATTGGGTGTCCAGTCCGGATCATAATCCTCCAACCAGCCGTATGGTCCATAATCAATGGTTAGTCCTAGCACCGACATATTGTCGGTATTCATCACACCATGCACAAAACCGACCCGCATCCAGTGCGCCATCAGCTCAGCGGTGCTTTGGCATACTTCTCTGAACCATTGCAGATAGACCTGTTTGTCGGGTTTTCCGAGATGCGGAAAATCATTGATGATGGTGTGATCAAGCAGTTTTTTTAGTGTGGCTGTATCATCGCGAGAAGCAAAGATTTGGAAACTGCCAAAGCGGGTAAAAGAGGGTGCAGTACGGCAAACAATGGCACCGGGCTCTAATGCGGCACGGCCATCATAAAACATATCACGCATCACCATCTCACCGGTTAGAACAAGACTTAAAGCGCGGGTGGTCGGCACACCGAGATGATACATTGCTTCCGAGCATAAGAATTCACGTACAGAGGAACGCAAGACAGCCAGACCGTCTGCAGTGCGGGAGTAGGGAGTAGGCCCCGACCCTTTGAGTTGCAGCATCCAGCGCTCGTTATCGTGATTCATTAATTCGCCAAGGTTAATGGCACGCCCGTCACCGAGCTGGCCAGCCCAGTTGCCGAACTGATGGCCGCCATAACAGGTGGCATGCGGATCCATACCCGGCAACAGACGATTACCTGAAAAAGTCTCACTGAATGCGTCTGATTTGCACAATGTATCTGAGAGCCCCAATGTGTTAGCTACTTCAGAGCTATGGATGATGAGTGACGGTTGAGAGACAATGGTCGGGTGCACTCTGGAATAACATGCTCCATACACCTGGCGAGGGTGTTTGATAGATTCTGAGTCAGCGGGAAGCGATCGGGTGAAGCGGTTGTCAAAGTGTAAACCAGCCAGCTCTTGTTGTTGTGCGTCGGTATCATCCATGCAGCTAAGCGTGATGGATATTGTGTGTTTCTACCACCCTATAAAATTGATGGGTTTGCTAAGGAAGCACTGATTTCTTGCCGGCTGCAATAAATCAGCATCTCCCTGAATAAGCCATGTTCGTTCCTAGCTGCATGAGCGTGCGTGAGTATCAGTTTAAGAAAAATATACATGCGAAGTTTAACTATGATGACCTATGCTGCAGCTTTAACGCAGGCATATATCACTTTCTTGGGTTATTTTAGGGCGTCCTCATTGGTGTCATAACCAAAATAAAAGGCACGATCGGCCATGCGTTTGGACAGACGTTCGGCCTCTTTTGTTGCGGTAATCCGCTTTGTCATTGCTTTGGTCGTAAGGCTGGGGCTGTGCCAGACAGGTCTTTTTGATGTTGTGTATTGCAAGCAAAGCGGTGACGTGGCGCTATTTAAACGATGTATAGGGAGAGGAATCGAAGCTTGTTCAGGGATTTTGATGATGATATTTTTAAGGTCTCTAGCGAGTCTGAAACCTGTGTTCTGATCACTATCCATGGTCTCAAGGTTTCCGCGTGTAGAAGCTAAATCAGGGATAGTTGTGACGGAGATGATCCAGTTGTGATCTGACAGATCCTGTCTGGAAACTCCAGCATATACGATGCTGGCTTGTTTGTTCTGATCATAATAAAAGCCATGAAGATATGGTAATGAAATAAAATGGATGCTGCTTTTCTTTGAGTCGGCATCTTCCTCAGCTGAGGCAGCAGAAGGGGCAAGCAGAAGTAGTATGAGCAGAAAGGATATGCCGTGCGGTGTCATAATACTGTGTTGCTGCTCAGCACGCATGAAAAGTGTAGATGTTTATCGACTGGAGCAGACGGTTAATTGAAACGCAGTGCTGAATCAGAAGAGAAATTCGCGCACCAGAGCTGTCCCTTCCATATCTTGCAATAGTGTTTCAAACAGACCTGTCTGTTGCCATGCGCTGCCGACTTTACGGCGGTGAATGAGTGAAAGCACAGGGTTGCTACCAAGAAAAGCCATGATCTGGCCACGATCTTTTAATAGCGCTTCAATGTGTGCAGGTATTTTTGGAATAGCGGCAGTGAGTACAATAACATCAAACGGCGCTTGTAGATCAGCATGCGCTTCAATCGCATCAGCATCCATGGCATTAATCTCAATGACTTTAGCATTGTTAGCACCATGGTTATCGATGTTTTCTTTGCCCTGTTGCGCTAATGTGGAGTGGATCTCACAGCTAACTACTTCACCAGCCTGCATTGCCAGCATCGTGGTTAAAAAACCAGTGCCTGTACCGATTTCGAGCACACGTTCATGGCCCTGAAGATTCAGCGTTTGAAGAATAGTGGCTTCCTGCAAAGGGGATAACATCTCCTGGTTGCAAGGCAAAGGTACATGTCCTTCCATATACGCAACGCTTTTTACATGTTCAGGCACGAAATTTTCACGGGGCATTGATTCAATGAGATCTAACACGTCAGTATCCAAAACTTTGCAACAACGGATCTGATACTCAACCATGTTTTTGCGTGCTACTTGAAAGTCTGTAGTGCTCATCTTTAGGTCCCCGGTTTGGCATTATTGTGCGATGAAATCATAGTGTATAATAATGCTGATTTTATGGCAGTGCAATATGCAGAAGTGTGTCATAAATGGCAAGAGTCTATATAGGGCAATCACATGATAGCATTCTCTATTTGCCATCATTATCCGCATATTCCAGCGCAACCTTATCCTGGGGGGGGGGCGCTGTGTCCTGAAGGTGAATATGTTTACATCAGAGAGACTCTCCTGGGCGGTGAGGTTTTTTAGTAAGTATTTTAATCGGATTGCCCTGAGAATCTATATTGAGAGAAAAAAGATAGGCAATTTATCTTAGAAGATGTGTTTGTTTATGATAGGATCTTCAAACTTTCTTAAACTTCAATGTCAGTTTATTACCGATTATAAGGATACGATATGAAAATAAAATCATACTTACCATTTCTCATACTGATATTATTAGGGGCTTGTCAAAGTGAGGAACCAGTAACATCAGCACCAAAAACAGTAAGTCATTCGGCCACGGCAAGCACTGTCGCTGTCACAAAAGCAGTCGAAGAAAATCATGGGAAAGCATTACAAAAAAGCCTTGCTCAGAACAAAGATGCAGTAAGAATTGCTGAACAATTAACGTCATCAACACCAGCGATCGCCATTGACGATGAGATTGCGGCCGCAAGAAAGGCATATGAAAAAGCAGAAGCAGCGGCTGCAAAAGCTGAAGAAAATGCGAAGATTGCAGCAGCAGAAGCTGCTGCTGCCATTAAGGCTACTAAAGAAGCAGCTGCCATGAAGGCTACCAAAGAGGCTGCTGCCATTAAGGCTACTAAAGAAGCAGCGGCTATGAAGGCAGCCAAAGAAGCTGCTGCCATGAATACTACTAAAAAGGCGACCACGAATACTCATGCTAAGAGTGCTGCAGATGCTGTTGTTAGCAAACCTCAAGAAGTATCCATTGAATGGAAACTCGATGGCGAATAAGCTCGACGGTTTTCATAAAGTTTTCCGAAAATAACGTTGTGATAGTCTTGTCTTTACTGCAAGACAGAACAGATCAGTAATTCATTTAGGATTTGAACGGCCTTTCTGCTAGACTCTTTACATTGTATCTAGGTTCACTGTAAGCTTATTACCGATCATTAGAGGATATGACATGAAAATAAAATCATACTTACCATTTCTGATGCTGATATTACTAGGCGCCATCCAAGGTGAGGCATCAGCTAACGCCATTGACGATGAAATTGCGGCCGCTACAAAGGCATATGAACAAGCAGAAGCAGAGGCTGCAAAAGCTGAAGAAAAAGCGAAGCTTACAGCAGCGGAAGCTGCAGCTGCCACTAAGGCAGCCAAGGTTGCGAAAGGTAGTAAAAATCAAACACATACCAGTGAAAGTACACCCGTAGTAGGGCAAGCAAGGTACTTTATCTATCTCTCTTCAGACAAATCGGAAGCGCGAGCCGCGTTTGAGCAACGACGTTTTGCCAGACATGATATTCAAACGACCATTATGCCTGTCACCATTGATCAGCATGTGTGGTACCGTCTCCTAGCCAGCCAACATCACAACAAAGCAGAAGCACTTGCCCGTTTGAATTCACTCAAGTCCACAGCCTGGGTAAAGAGTGCGTGGATGGAAGTTCAGCGCGCTAAATAGAGACACACAATAAATACAGTGATTCCTATCGGCACAGCATAATCACGAATGCCTTGAGTGAAAGCTTAAGTGCGGATGCGAAACCAACCGGTCAGACTTAGTCGATCTCGGCTGGCTGGCAGTACTTCATGTGGGAACTGCTCACTGATAAAGGTGACCAGTCGTCCGGCTTGCGGCATGACCTGCATCGGTAGTGACGGGCTGGATGTTTCAACACCCGGATGAATGTTCAGTTTTCAGTTTGCCAATCATGGTTGAGATAGAGAATGCAGGTGACTACGCGCTCAAGCGCACCAATGAATCGATCATAGTGGATGTTATAGAATGCGCCGGGCGGATAGAGCGCAAAATGGCCTTCATATTCGCATAGCCCCCAGAAAAAGACTGCGGTTGATATGCTAACGTAAGGTTTCCAGATCAAGGAAGTAGGGGCGTTGGATGGCACTTGGATTCTCTGCTATCAACACCTGTGCAGCAACACAAATCAGGTTCACTTCTGATTGTTGGGGCTGAACTCATCTGATTTTGAACTCCGTCCTTAATCGCTCCATCCAAACGACCTTATTGATGAATTTTAGATAGCAGGGTGCATAATCGTCACTAATTGGCAAAATAAATTACTATAGAATCCTGTTTTATAGCTCATTATTGGTTGATTTATGAGTTATAAAGATTCAGTTTATGCCTCATGATGTGGGATTGGCAGCAAAAAGAGTGGCCTGAGTTCAGTTATGATGCATCTCAGCTTAAGAAACAGGAAGAGGCATTTCTGCTTGAAGCAGGGAAGTTGCTTGGTGCTTTTTCGCATTTTAATAAAAGTGATAAAATCGAACTGACCATTGAATTGATCACTGATGAGGCGATGAAAAGCTCAGAGATTGAAGGCCAGATGCTTAACCGTGATAGCTTACAATCATCTATCCGCCGTCACTTCGGTTTGGCAACCGATAAACAGCGTATTCCTCCTGCCGAGCAGGGCATGGCTGAAATGATGCTCGATCTCTACCATCATTTTGATCAACCGCTTAGCCATGAAACGATGTTTCAGTGGCATGATCAGCTGATGATGGGGCGTAGAGACCTACATGATGTTGGATGTTATCGCTCAGGTGAAGAGCCGATGCAGGTTGTTTCCGGGTACATCAACAACCCTAAAGTTCATTTTGAAGCACCGCCTTCATCATCATTAGCGGATGAGATGGCGCGTTTTGTAAATTGGTTCAATGATACGGGGTCTGATGGTAGTCGCCCGCTACCTGCATTAACACGTGCAGGTTTGGCACATCACTATTTTGTTACCATCCATCCGTTTGAAGATGGAAATGGTCGAATCGGCAGAGCATTGAGTGAGAAGGTATTAGCACAAAGTTTGAAGCAACCGACATTGATTGCTTTGTCGCATGTTATTGAGAAGCACAAGAAAGATTATTATGCGCAGTTGAACAGTCATAACCATACCTTGCATGTGACATCCTGGATAAACTATTTTGCTGATACGATTTTCGATGCGATCTGTTATTCCCAAACCCTTATCTGTTTCCTTATCAACAAAACAAAGCTGTTTGATCGTGTTCGTGGTCAGCTTAATGCAAGGCAGGAGAAGGTTCTTAACAGAATGTTCAAGCAAGGGTTGGAGGGATTTAAGGGCGGACTTTCTGCTGAGAATTATGTCAGCATCACACAAACATCACGTGCAACAGCCACACGAGATTTGCAGAAGCTGTTGGAACTTGCTGCATTGACACGAACAGGTACGTTGAAGAGTACGCGCTACTGGTTGAATTTAGAGGATAAATATTAATGATGTTTAAGATCAGAGAATTTAGTATTAACGATCCATATCATGAGGACGAAGTGCGAGAAAGTTCCCAAGCTTTGGTGCAGTTCTTGATGACCAATGTTGCAATAGGGTTTGTGTTTCCAACAACATATCTTTTGTTATCCTGGGACACATCTCCAGCGTGGCTTTCTCTGGTGATTGCGACCTGTATTGTGGTTTATGTTATTAAAACCATGAAATACAGAGAGGTTTTTGCTCAATATACCCCTGTGGATATTTACGCGAAGAAAACAGGCTGCGATTGGGTTGCCCCTGATTATCCGGAAATTAAAAAATACATTAAGACCGTGAAGTCGTCAGGTCGCCCCCTGTACCTTTATGAATCGATGATGCTTGATCAGGTTGGAGATAGCCTGGATATGTTGAATGATGCTGCACATCTTCCTGATCGCACTACTACGGGAGATACAAACAGTGAAGTTTGAAGAAGTTTATCATCGCGCTGTTGAGCATAAGGGTGGAGTGAAAGAACTCAGTCTGCTGCTGGCAGGTTTTCCCGAGCCAGAACCTGTTGCGATGCTGCGTGAAGATCGTTTCCTGGCTGAAATGACGCGTTGCGTGTTTCAGGCCGGATTTGTCTGGCGGGTGATTAATCAGAAGTGGCCTGGATTTGAAGAGGTGTTTCACGGCTTCGATGTGAATGCCATTCTAGCACTGCTGCCTGATGAGTGGGATGAGATCAGACAGGATGTACGCATTGTCCGTAACTGCCAGAAAATTAACTCGGTACGGGCCAATGCCCAATTCATCGAGGATATTGCTTTAGAGACGGGTAGTTTTGCGCAGTTCATAAGCGATTGGCCCGAAGCAGATCTGATCGGTTTGTTGGGACTGTTAAAAGAACGGGGTTCGAGGTTAGGTGGTAACTCCGGCCAGCGTTTTTTGCGTAATGTGGGGAAAGACTGTTTCTATCTGAGTAAAGATGTGATCCGTTGTTTGCAGAATAGTGGTCTGAATATCAAAGATAACCCGACCTCTAAACGCGATTTACAGGCGATTCAGGACATATTTAATCAGTGGCATGAAGAATCTAAACTTTCCTATAATCATATCAGTAAAATCGCGGCATATTCGATCAGTTCTTAAAAAATATCTGACCGATAACCAATCACAGACATGCAATGGTAAGCTTCAAGTATATTGGGGTCTTTAACATTTAAATGTACCGTCATACAACTGAGCAATGGGGAGATGCATAGAAGGTGATTCATCTATGCCGAGCAGATTAACCGCCCCAATCTTCAATCATATAATCATAACCCTGTTCGGCCAGAAAGCGCTGGCGGTTACTGGCGAATTTTAGTTCTTCGCTGTGATCGGAAACCAGCGTGTAAAAATAAGCCGGACTTCCTTTCGGACGCAGGATGCGACCGAGTCTTTGGGCCTCTTCTTGTCTGGAACCGAAGGCACCTGAGATTTGGATGGCAACAGAGGCATCGGGTAGATCAATGGCGTAATTGGCTACTTTGGAGACCACCAGTAGTCTTAAGTCACCCGCTCTGAAGGCGGCATACAAGCGTTCGCGCTCTTTGCTGCTCATGCGGCCGGTAATGACCGGCGCACCGAGATGTTCGGCGATGCGGGTGAGCTGTTTGATATACTGGCCGATCACCAGAATACCTTCACCATTATGCTTTTCGATGAGTGCCTCAGCGACGTGATCTTTGACCTTGTTCTCAGCTGCAATGCGATAGGCTTTATGCCTGTCTTCAGCCGTGGCATGGGCAAAGTGATCATCTTTGGCCATTGGCACACGAATCTCAATGCAGTGGGCTTTGGCGATGTGTCCTGATTGTTCCAGTTCACGCCAGGGTAGGTCGTAGCGTTTGGGGCCGATAAGCGAGAACACATCTCGCTCTAGACCATCTTCACGAATCAGGGTGGCCGTTAACCCCAATCTGCGTCGAGCCTGAATCTCGGATACGGCACGAAATACCGGAGCGGGCAGTACATGTACCTCATCGAAAATAATCAGGCCCCATTCGTGTTTGGTGATCAGTGCCATATGTGGCATTTCATCATTCTGTTTGTCGCGGTAGGTGAGCATCTGATAGGTGGCGATGGTGACCGGTTGAATATCTTTTCGCGCGCCGGTGTATTCGCCAATCTGTGTCGCATCCATATCTGTTTTGTCGCACAGTTCTGCATGCCATTGATGGGCTGCGGCGGTATTGGGCGTGATGATCAGCGTGTTCATGCCTATGCGTGCCATGGCAGCCATGCCTACGAGCGTTTTACCTGCTCCGCAAGCCAGTACGATCACTCCATGGCTGCCGGAGGCTACAAAGGAATCCACAGCCTCCTGCTGATAGCTACGCAGTTCAAAAGCGTGACCTTCGGAGAGGGTATGGCTGCGAAGATTAAAATTGAACTGGGCTCCATCATTAAAGCCGGCCTGATCATCAACCGGAAAACCCAGTTTGATCAGTGCGTGTTTGAGTTTACCTCGATTGACCTGATCAATGAGGAATATATCCTCATCAACCTGCTTCAGCAGCAGATTGCTCAGTGATTTATCACGGCTGATCTGTGCCGCAATAAATGGGTCGTGAATGTTTAAGCGTAAAACCTGTTCATTCTCTTTGGTTAACACCAATTGACCGAATCGGGCAAAGGTGCGGCGCATCTCTTCGAGCACATTATCGGGAATAGTATATTTACTATGGTTGAGCAGGGCCGCTTCAGCCTCTGCCAGCGTGTGGCCGGCTGCGGCAGCATTCCAGATGCTAAGCGGATTGATGCGATAGCTGTGGATATGCTCAGGTGATTTTTCCAGCTCAGCGAAGGGGGAGATGGCATCGCGTGCTTCGTGGAAGCGGGGGTTATGTGTTTCCAGCAAGAGTGAATGATCACCCTGTACGATCATGGGCCGTTCCGGATGGTAACTCATCTGAGTTGATCCAGCCCCAGCTCTGTTGTTTCAGCATCATCGAGTTCACGCAGACGCAGCACATGTTTGGCCTGTAGTTGCAGCGTGTTTTTTTGCAGGGCATAGGCAAGTTTCACTTTGCGGCAGGGTTGAATACGGACAGCGCCATAATAATCGGCATCAATACGGGCAAAAATCTGTTTTGGAGCGCTAGCCAGCGTTTTTTGATAAGCGATTTCCAGCCATTGATCTTCCCGATCCAGATTAACCTGCATCCATGCATTGACCGCTGCCATGCCACTGATCCACTGCACCGGTTTAATCAGGGTGTCGAGCAGAATACCCGCATCATTGCAGGCGTTGATCAATGCTTGTGCATCAGCTGATGCGCTGAGTACTAGAATCTCTGGTTTGTCCCGGAAAGGCTGACTGAATTCAAAGCCTGTCTTACGCAGACTGTGAATGGCAGATGCATCGTGCATCACAACCACCATGGATGTGGCTGCGACCGTTGCGACAGCTTGCTGGGCTTGCTGTTTATCAAACATATAATTCACAGCCTGGGGCAGGGGCGATTGCAGGGATTCAAGCAGCGCACGTGTTTTTTTCAGGGCCGCTTTATCTGTCGCCATGCGTTGCAGATTTTTCTGATCGAGTTGCAGGGTGATCATCTGTTCGACTGATTTGATGGCGCAGCATTCCGCCAGTTGATTGAGCACGGTATGTTTGCAATCCGGAGGCAATTGAATGTCACCAGCAGCAGATAAAAAGCCGTGAACTTTGGCTTTATTGCTCGCTCCAATCCAGCCGGGAGCGGGAAAGCTAACCGCCTTATTGAGCACAACTGCGCGAAATTCAGGCAGCAGATAAATAGTGCGCAGGGTATTGTTGAAATGATGGAGGGCATGGCTTTGATGTTGGGTGAACAGGCTTATCCAGTCAGCACCGGTGATGGAGCTATCGGACTGGCTTCGTAACCATTCAATGACCTCATCGAGTTTGAGCCAGCATTCAGTTGGCAACTGACTCAATAATTTCAGCGCCTGTTTTTCTCCCGATTCTTCCCACTCATCCCAGCTGCGCAGATCTTTGCAGATATTGGCACGCATCAGCTTTCGCCATTGTAGCCAATCAACAGGACACGGAATTAATGCATTGTCTTGCTGTTCGATCAGCCCTGCGCTCAGCATGCTGAAAATAAAACATTCGATATGACTTACATGTTCTTCACGAAGTAGGGCGGCAATTTTTTTGATGTCATTTTTGCGCAGCTTGCGTTGTTGGGTGATACCCAGCGGCAAAAAATGCAGCACAATCCAGACGCGCCACAGCTCCTGATCCATTGCCCAGGCGGATAGGTATTCAGCGACACATTCAGTGGCAAGCCAGTGGCTTTGTAACTGTTTGGAAATCCGCTTGCGCATCTTATCCCAATGCGGTTTTAAAGCAGTCTCAGCTTCAACGGAAAGCGTGATGGTTGCACTCATATTATCGCCGCTATAGGTGATGATGCCGATTAGACCAAGCCGGTAGAGTTTAATCAATTGCGCTGGAATATGTTTTTCCAGTGACTTTCTGAGGCTAAATTCCTGCCTGTCATTATAAAAATAATGCTTCGTTATTTCAATACAGGGCAAATCAGGATAACGCTGTTGCAGGCTTTCAAAATCATTCAAATCAGCCTGTTGCAGCAGTAGCAATAACGACCAGTCGGATTCATCGAGTTGATCGGTAAGCTGATCAGTTCGGGCTTGTTGGCCATGTACAATTAGCCATGCGACCAGCTCATTATGGCTGGCTTTGGGCTGCAGCATGTTGACCTTAGCCTGAGCTGGAACGATTTGATGCAACATCGCAGCCGGTGTGTTGCTAACCAGACTTATCCACTCATTCTCTATGTTATGGCCAAACATGGTATTCAAACCATGCAAACATTCAGCTGGTAAACAATAATGCCCATCATGCTCAAAAATAACACCGCGCTGCAGTAATATGATAGCAGCCTCAATTTCTTTGCCTTCGGCTTTGGCGATAGCTATGACACCATCGTGCTTTGCAATCTTACGGGTTAATTCGATGCCTGCATCCATATCGCTTGACCATGAGACCGGTCGCAGTGCAAAACTTTCTGCCTGACTGGCGGACAGAAATACCTTATCGCTGATCAGTGCCTTGTGATAATAACCAGCATAGCGATTTTTGATGGTAGCCTTTGATATGGCTGAACTGCATTGTTCTGAAAGCAGCTCTTCAAATGACGCTAGTTGCTCTGCACTGCATTGCGCGCGCCAGTCATTTAAACATAGCAGCATTAGTCGGCAACTACCTCAAAACAGCGTGGGCATAGTTCGTTATGTGTATCGTGTTCAGGCTGGGCGGGTGCCGCAACATTCCAGCAGCGTGGGCATTTGGTGCCATCTGCAGGTTTGATGGAGATGGCATCTCCTGATTCAACCTTGGCAACAATGAACAGCTGTTCCCAGCTTTCTCCAACACTATGTGCAAATGATTGATCAAGTCCCGGTACCGTGATGCTGGCTGCAATCGATGAACCGACCACTTTATCCTTTTTAGCTTCATCGAAAGCAGTGTTGATCTGCTCACGAATAGCAAAGAATGCTTCCCATGCCTTCTCATCAACACTGATATCCTTCACAGGGTGGAAGGTCTGCAGGTGAATACTCTTCTCATCGGAGCCGGGCAGATGTTCCCACGCTTCTTCTGCAGTGAATGGCAGCACAGGTGCAATCAGACGGATCAGCGTATCAGCGAGATCATAAATCGTGGCACGGGCTGAAGCGCGACGGGGTGAATTAGCTGCATCACAGTAGAGTCGGTCTTTGATAATGTCGAGATAGAAACCACCCAGATCCACTGAACAGAAATTATGGATTTCCTGATGGATGCGGTGGAACTGATAGTGTTCATTGCAGGCATGCACATGGTGTTCAAGTTGGGCCAGACGATGCGATGCCCACTGATCCAGTGGCTGACGATCTACGATTGCCACACTATCGGTTGCCGGATCGAAACCTTGCAGATTACTAAGCAGGAAGCGGATGGTATTACGAATGCGACGATACGCTTCTGCCAGCTGTTTGATGATTTCGTCCGAGATACGGATATCGGCTGAATAGTCAGAGGAAGCAATCCACAGACGTAGAATATCAGATCCCATCTGCTGAATGATCTTTTGTGGTGCAATCACATTACCCTTGGATTTGGACATTTTATTGCCGTTTTTATCCACTACAAAACCGTGAGTCAGTACGCCTTTAAATGGTGCAACACCTCGTGTACCCACACTTTCCAACAGTGATGACTGGAACCAGCCACGATGCTGATCAGAGCCTTCAAGGTAAAGATCGGCAGGGCTACTCAATTCATCGCGCTGCTCAACAACACAGGCATGGGTGGAGCCTGAATCAAACCAGACATCGAGAATGTCGGTCTCTTTTTCAAAATCTGCTCCGTCGGAATGCGTGGCACCACAATCCGGACACTTGGCATCTGCTGGCAGGAATGCGCTCACATTTTTGGCAAACCAGACATCAGCACCATTCTGTTCAACCTGTTTGGCAATGCCTTCAACAACCTCAGGCGTGGTCACTTTGTGCGAGCCACAGGCACAACGGATGGCTGTGATGGGAACACCCCAGTTACGCTGGCGTGATACACACCAGTCCGGGCGCTGCTCAACCATGGCACGAATACGGTTCTCACCCCATTCAGGTGTCCATTCAGTTTTCTTGATCTCTTCGAGAGCTTTTTGGCGCAGATTATTTTTATCCATGGAGATAAACCACTGTGGTGTTGCACGGAAAATAAGCGGTTTGTGGCAGCGCCAGCAGTGCGGGTAGGAGTGTTTGATCTGACTGGTTTCGAGCAGAGCACCGCAGCTCTGTAGATGGTCTACCATGATGGCATTGGCCTGATATACATGGCGGCCTTCAACTACAGGCGTGCCTTCATAGAATACGCCCGTATCGCTGACTGGATTAAATGGTTTTAGCCCGTATTTCAAGCCGATTTCGTAATCTTCCTGACCGTGGCCGGGAGCGGTATGAACAGAACCTGTACCGGCTTCCAGGGTGACATGATCACCAACAAGAATCGGTGCATCCTGATCCAGATAAGGGTGACGGAAACGACGATTGTCAAAAGCAGATCCATTGATCATGGCCAGCACGTTGCCTTCAGCACCGATCGCTTCCAACACGCCCGCGCGTAGATCTTCAGCCAGAATCAGAATCTCTCCGACCTTCAGGTTGTTATTGTCACCGGTATTGGTGATTTTAACTGCAGCATATTCAATATTTGGACCAACAGAAACAGCCATGTTGGCAGGGATAGTCCATGGTGTTGTGGTCCAGATTACAATGGAGACGTCGCCCGTCAGGGCAGGGTCGATATCTGCCATATCTTCACCGGCACTGAATTTCACATAGATGGAGTGGGAGGTATGATCTTCATACTCCACTTCAGCTTCTGCAAGGGCTGTGGCACATGAAACACACCAGTGCACTGGTTTGGCACCTTTATAGAGGCCACCATTGCCAAGGAATTTGCCAATTTCACGTACAGTATTGGCCTCAAAATTGTAGTCCATGGTGACATAAGGGTTGTCCCAATCACCAATCACACCAAGGCGTTTGAACTCTTCGCGCTGAATATCAATCTGCCCTTTGGCATATTCACGACAGGCAGTGCGGAACTCTGAGTCTGTAATATTCTCTTTTTTGATCTTTTTCTTTTTGAATTTTTCTTCAACTTTCAGCTCGATTGGCAGACCGTGGCAATCCCAACCCGGTACATATGGTGCGTTAAAACCAAGCATGGAGCGAGAGCGTACAACGATATCCTTGAGTACCTTATTGACGGCATGGCCGATATGGATGCTTCCATTCGCATATGGAGGGCCATCATGCAGGATGAAGTTTGGAGCATCTTTACGTGCTTCACGAATTTGGCCGTAAAGATCAGACGCTTCCCACTGCGCCAGTCGTTTAGGCTCATTGGTGGGCAGGTTGCCGCGCATCGGGAAATCGCTTTTCGGCAGGAAAACAGTGTTTTTATAATCAAATGTATCAGTCAAAACTTAAACCCCACAAAAAGAAAGCTCACCACAGAAGCAAGTGCCGGAACTACCGGCACGCGATAGGCTTACACCTAAAAGCCCTGAAGAAAGACAAAATATGAGACGGCAGGATATGCGATACTGCTTGCAATGCCAGTATGATTTTATCGACCGTGTTTATTTGTCAGAAGTTGAGGCTAAAATATCTCGTGCGGCCTGGCAGTCTTTGGCAATTTGTGCGGCTAGATCGGCATGGCCGGTGAAGGTGCGATCCTCACGAATGCGTTCGACAAAACAGACATTCAGACATTGATCGTAAATATCCGGGTGAACATCTAACAGATGCGTTTCCAGTAATAAGGTGCGGCCATTGAATGTAGGTCTATAGCCCAGATAAGCCGCACCGTGCCAATGTTGTTCATCAATATTGGCGTGTACCGCGTAGATACCAACCGGAGGGTGGGCCAGATCGGCGACATCGATATTGGCAGTGGGAAAGTTCATCTGTCGGCCGCGTTTATCGCCATGCAGTACGGTGCCGGCAATGGCGTAGTTGCGTCCCAATAGTTTGGCTGCCATATCAAAATCGGCGGCCTCTACAGCGGATCGGATACGGGATGAAGATACAACCGCCCCCAGCATTTCAAAAGCGGATGCTTCGGTAACCGTGAAATTTGTTGCATCACCAAGCAAACGAAGATCATCGATATGGCCTTGTCTGTCATGACCGAATGCAAAATCGTAACCAACATGCATGTGTTTAAAAGCGAATGTATCATGCAACTTTCGTGAGAATTTGTCGGCTGACCAGGCAGCTAGTTCATGCGTAAACTCAAGTAGTAGCACGGCATCAACACCGGCTTTTTTCAAATGTTGCATGCGTTCTTGTACATGACAGAGGCGACGCGGGGCCTCTTCAGGAAACAGGACTGCGCGTGGATGTGGTTCAAAAGTGACCACGATGGTGGGGCCTCCAACGGCTTGTGCATGGCCGTTTGTTTCGGCCAGTACCTGTTCGTGCCCCATGTGGACGCCATCAAAGTTACCGACCGTGATTGCGCCACCTTTGAGTTCGATGATCTCTTTGGCTTCTTGCCATGTATGAATGATTTGCATGCGGCTAAGCTAGCGTGTCTATGATAAGCCTTCACGCATCAATTGGGCTGAGTGCTACATACAGACATTGATTTCAGCTTAGTTGGGCTGATGTAAGGGTAATCTAAATGTTGAAAATCAGAATGATTTTTTAACCAGTTCAGAAATATTATTCAGGATCCCCAATAGCCCGGGAGGTACTTTTCCACGGCACAGTAGTGAGGTGTACATGACAAGATCACCGATGGTGGTTTCGTGCGTGATCAGGATGCGACCCTGTTTTAGAATGACACCATTACAGATGGGGTTACCAAAGCCACCACAGATCGCCATACGCCGGGTTGTTTCCATGACCATTGGGGAATAAAGTGCAAACTCTTCGCCTTCGGGTGCTTCACCAACCTGAGTGATTAATCGCCCTTCACCATCAATGATGATGATGCATTCCATATTATGTTGCAGTCGGATGTTTTCAAGTTGATTGCTTAAAGAAGAGATGGTGGCCTCCCAAGGCTGAGCCCTTGTAATGCCTTAAGCATAATTTTTCAGGCAGGAAATTCAAGCCATATTGGATATTGGCGTTGAACTGATTAAAATTATGGCGCGATTGAAGTCGTTTTATATTTCTGTAAATCCACCGGTGCATACCAGTGTTCGCTATTATAACCAATGCCGGCTGGGGCTGGTTTGATGCCATGAAAGCGTTTGTGCATGACAGGTAGGGAGTAGGGGGCAAACAGGAAGACCATAGGTAGATCATTATAAATTTCTTGCTGCATAATATCGTACTGCCGTTTGCGTTCCTGACGGTCAAAGGTGCGGCGCGCGCTGTCCAGCGCCTTATCTACTCTGGCATTGTTATATGAGAGAAAATTAAATTGGCGCGGGCCTGTTTGAGATGAGTGCCAGATAGTATATTGGTCAGGGTCGGGTGAAAGTGACCAACCAAGGATGACAGCATCAAAATTACGGTTGTTAATAAAGTTTTCGATAAATGCAGACCATTCTACCAGCCTGATATGCACGTCAATGCCTATTTTCTTGAGACGATGTTGCATGATGGTGGCGGCGTCTGCGCGCTGTTTATTACCGTTGTTCGTTAAAATAGTGAAGGAGAGCGGTCTGCCATTTTTATCCAGAATGCCATCATTATCTGAATCGTTCCAACCTGCTTTGATCAATAATTTTTTTGCTTTGTCAGGATCATAAACTCTGGGTTTCAGCTGTTTGTTTACCCAGAATGTGCCGGGTTTGTAAGGGCTGGCAATGGTTTCCCCCAAGCCTAACTGGACACCATCAAGAATTTCCTGCCTGTCGATGGCATAGGCGATAGCTTCACGCACGAGGATATCGTTGAATGGTTCTCTTTTTAGATTAAAACCCAGATAGGTATAGACAAAATCAAGATATTTATAACGGTTATAATTATTTTTTAATACCTCTTTGGTATCAAATAGGCGTGAGTATTGAATGGGGCTTAAACTGACGGAATCCAGTTTTTCTGCCGTAAGTTCAAGGAACTGGGTAGCTCTATCAGGGATGATGCGGGTAAGTCGCTCGGAAATCCAAACTGGCCCATCGAAATAATCGGGGTTGGCGCGCATAAGAATAGACTGTTGCGATTGCCATGATGCTAACTGATAGGGGCCAATGGTGGCTTTTGGCGTGCGTGATAATTCCGTTTTCATAATATCGACGCCGTTAAAGATATGTTTTGGTAATATGGCGAGTGATGACCATGAAGATAGTGCGGGAGAAAATGGCTCACTATATCGTACGATAAAGGTAAGTGGGTCGGGTGCTTCAAAGCTACTGACCAGTGCATAATCTGATTTATATGCACTTTGCGTATGCTCATCTTGTATTAAGCCAAGGGTGAAGGTGCAGTCTGCTGATGTAAATGCCTTGCCATCGCTCCACCTTAAACCCGGACGCAGATGAAAGGTGATTGTTTTGTTGTCTGCTGCGATATTCCATGATTTGGCCAATTGACCGGTCAGGTTCAGTTCTTTGTCATATTTAAGTAGCGATAAATAGAGTTGGCCGGCAATCGCATGGCTGGATGCATCACCTGCAATCATGGGGATAAGGTTACTGGCATCACCAATGCTGGCATCGATTAACCTGTCTCCTGTAGCCGGTGTATTTGAGGCATGCTCGTAAGCAGGAGCAGTGCTCTGTGAAGGTTCTGAGCAGCCGGTAATTAAAAAAGCAACGATGACAACAAGGCAGTGAAGAAAATTCAGCTTGGTCGAACCTTGGCAAAAACCCATAAAATATCTCCGGCGCGAATGACATGGTTTAATGAAATTTGGTTGGCACGGGCAATCGCTTTAGGGCTGGTGCCAAATTGATTAGCGATGAGCCAGAGTGAATCGCCGTTGCGCACTTTGTAGCGAATGCGATGGCCGTCAGACAAGAGAGGGTTATGATCGGCAACTGCTTGAGCTAATCTGTTGGCTGGAACCCTTAACCGTTGACCAATACGCAAATATTTCCCCATGTTTTTATTGAGGCTTTTCAGTCTATTAACCGAAGTATTGTAGCTGCGGGCAAGATCCCACAGGTTATCACCAGTTTTAATGGTATGATTGACATATACTGGGCCAGAGAGAGCAATTTTTTCTTGCATGGTTTTAAATATAGATACAGGCACATGAATATGAATTGTGTTATGCAGATACTGGGCCTGATTCAGGCTAGGGTTAAAACGAAATATTTCATCTTTTGCCATGCCACTTATTTTTGCCAGGCGTTGAATATCCACCGGACTTTGTATTGTGATAGGGCGTGTTTCTACAGGTTCTGGAAAATCAAATGTTTCATCCTGTAGTAACGCAGCTAAACCGATAACATGTTGAACATATGCTCTTGTACTGGTTGGAATGGGCATGTTTTCAAGACCATCAGCAGTTTTCCATGGGGATTTTTTAAGGCGTTTCTCTACTGCATAAGGGCCTAGATTGTAGGCCGCAATGGCTAGTGGCCAGCTATTGAAGCGTTCATGCATTTCTTGCAAATAACGGATAGCTGCTGAGGTGGAATCATTAATATTTCGGCGGCCATTTTTTTCTTTTTCAGAGCGTATGCCAAGTATCTGTGCTGTGCGTGGCATGATCTGCCATAAACCGAGAGCTCCAGCCGGTGACAATGCATAAGGGTCATAGGTGGATTCTACGGCAGGAAGCACTTGCAGGGAGGTCGGGGCATGTAGTGATTCCAATGTAGTTAACAGTCTTTTTCGAACATAACGAGAGCGTATGCCAATGGTTTTCCAGCTACGATGGTAGATGCGTTTAGCCTGTGCTTTTGACATTTCAAGGTCTTCAGGACTAATGTCAACGAGCAGAGGGTTGGAGGCGATGGGCTGGGTGTCTTTCACATTCTCAGGGGATTCAATATTGGTTGTTAACGTCAAAGCAGGATTGTTATGTTCAGCTTGTGTGTTCACTGACCTGTTTTTTTGGACGGCACAGCTTGAGACGAATAGAGCTACGCCAAGCAAACATAAAAGGTATGCCCGACCAAAACCAACATTGATGGCAGGATTGCGATGAAAGGATCTCATGTGTATGCGGCGAAGGTGAATGAACATTTAAAAGAGATCTTCGTAGTCCTCATCTTCGTAATCTTCATCTTCCTCTTGTGCATCAACCAGGGCATTGCCCAGCAGCGTCAGCGCAAGTATTTTACTCTCTTCTTTTTTACGCGCATCGACAGGTATAACCATGGTGTCACCGAGATTAAGCAGAGACTTAAGCTCTTCGATGCTTTTAGCCCCCGGCATATCTTGTTTGGTGGCACCAACGACGACTGGTAAATCAACATGCTTTTGGAAGTATTTAAACATTTTGGTCATTTCAACAAGTGAATCATCAGATGTGCTATCGACTAGAAATATGGCTCCAATAGCTCCCTTGGACAAGATGTTCCACATGAAGTTAAAACGCGACTGACCGGGAGTACCAAATAGGTGTAACTCCAGCGTTTCATCAATTTTAAGTATGCCAAAGTCAAGTCCAACAGTAGTCATGCTTTTGAGCTGAGAAACATGGTCGGTTGCGGCTACGTCAGTTGCGGTTACTTGTGAGTCGCTGAGGTTTTGGACCATCGTAGTTTTACCGGCATTTACGGGGCCTGTGATGACGAGTTTAACGATCTGTTTAGCGTCTTCCATTATAGCCCTCTTATGCGCATGATAATTTTGCTAAGTAGGCTAACTTTTTTGCCCCTTGTCGTTGGTGTTTTCTGTGTTTTGTTGCCATAAACTCTCTGGGTGGCGTTATGACTCTTCTCGCTCTGTTTGGAGAGTGGGGCAATAAGACCCAGAATGTATGTTGCCATCATGACCCTTAATCTTACGATTTCATCGAGTGAATTATCAGCCTGAGAAATATAATGCTGCATGCGGAAGACACCATTGTGCTGAAATTGCATATGCATTTTCATGTATGATGCATTGTCCTGAAAAGCGTAGCGATTCATGGGGAAAAGACGAACCATCAGCGGAGGTAATCGCATAGTAAAACTGAGCAGAACAGCGCGTGTTTCAGCATCAAATTTATAACCGGCCAGTGCGGATGAAATCGCCTGAGGAGCAAAAATACGCAATGTGCCTACAGAACTGAAATCGACATCGTTGATGACAGACACAGCACGGGATTTGAAAATCTCCCTTAACGCCTGAGCTACTTCGATAGGCGTGCCGACGAATCCGGATCTGTCGTAATATATACTCTTTGTTTGATTGCTCACGGTATAATCAACACGAGCAGGTTGCTGGCTAATGATCATGCGGCGAAGGAAAACAAGTGTATTCATGTTCTTTCCCCTTTCTTTTTTCGGGAGCTGTGCATTGTGACGATACGCTGCATCATCTCTACCAATTAATGTTTGTCTTGCGCTTCACGTACTACGCGATTTACCAGTTCTTCTAATAAAGCGGGCTCTTTGTTTTTAAAGAGACTAGCCGCTTTTCCTTTTTTATCATGTGCATTGGATTTACTCATGAGTTCAACAATGATTTCAACTTCTTTACGTGCATGACCCAGTAACATGCCAAGCTTAAGTGAGCGGTTACCCATCAGAGCAAGCAGCATATCATCTCCAGCGTGAATCAGAGCGAAGGTGCAGCCTCTCGATTGTGTAACAACCTGAATACAGCTTTCATCGCCACCTTGAATGGAGAGGGCATCACCAAGCGATAACATGGATGAACACATGGCAGACATTGAATCTGTTTCCAGTTCATTTTCACATGCAAATGCAACAGGTAGTCCATCAACGCTGCATAATAGTGCAGCATCCAGATCAGGCTCTCTTGAAACGAGTTTTTCAAGTTCCTGACGACAGGCTTCTATGTGTTGGTCAGCCATTTAGTGGTTCCCTAGTAATGTTTCAGACATAAAGTCGACAATACGTTTGATTAATTTTTGTACCCCGCTGGGTATTTTGCGGCATAATATTGATATGTAAATAGACTCACCGCCGATACTAGCTTCGGCCATAATGAGCATGCGTCCTTTTTTTAACACAATCGCGTTGCAGACAGGATCTCCCAGCTCGCCGGCCTGAGACATTTGCCGTGCTGTTTCGATAAGCGTTGATGAAAAAGGAGCAAAATCTTCTCCCGGGGCTTCTCCAACGTCGGCCATAATCAAGCCCTCATCATTGGCGATTACAATGAAAATAAGATCCATTTCTGCTTGCAGTTGTTCAAGTTTATGTTGAAGTGAAATGGCCTATCCTCCTGTAAATAATGTGAAAAGTATGAATTTTATGGTGTTGTCGTTTTCTTGTCAACAGCATGCCTGTGAGTGTCATACGTTTTCAGACTTTATATTATTATACCTAATGTAGATAGCAAAGCCGTCTGTTATTGTTTTTCTTCAAAGCCTGTTCGGGTGATTTTTTTAGCACGCAAAGCATTATCGTATTCAATTTCTACACTACGCCAGAGTAGTTTTCCGCTCTCTTCATCATCGAACTCTTCATAATAAGTTACACGGTTTGGGTGCAGTGTATTATTCAGTATGGGAGAACCAAGTATCTGCTCAATGGAAAATTTGGTGTTACCTTCAGTGATGAGGTGAATTTTATCTCCATCGAGTCTATTGCCTTGATGGATAGGCTCGTGGAGACATGCTGAGAGTAATAGGCATGCCGATATTGCAGTGGCTGTAATGAATGTACGTATCATGCGGTCTCCGCAGGGCCTCTATGTCCCTTTTCCAATAAGCTAATGTAATCATGCATACCTTTTTCCAGAGTCCATGCTGGTTTCCATTGCAGTAGTGATTCCGTGTTTGAAAGGTCGGCTTCGGTATGGTTCTGAAAAAAAGTAAATGGATTGTCGAAATATTCAATGTCCAGTTTCATGTTAAGTGCGTCAGACAGAGTGTTAACGATGTCATTGTAAGAACGCGCTTGTCCTGATCCGACATTGCATACACCGGAGCGGGGGGCATCAAGGGCAGCAAGGTTGGCGGCAACGACATCACGAATATAGACAAAATCACGTTTCTGTTCGCCGTATTTGAATAGACGTGGTTGTTTTCCTGCTTTTACCTGTTCATATAATTGCAGCATCATCGATGCGGTTTTATTGCCGCTTTTTTCATTTTTGTGGGTTTCACCGGGTCCGTACACATTAAAGTAACGTAAGCCGATGATGTTGGAAGCGTGACGATCATGCCAGCGGTAGGCTACGCGATCCATGGCCAACTTGGAGAAGCCGTAAATGTTTTCTGGCTCTTCACCACTACCGACCTTGTTGGGGGCTGGTGAATTACCATATGTGCCTGCCGAAGAGGCGTAGATAACACGTGTTGCCGATGCATGGCTGGCTTCAAGAATATCGGCAAAAGCATTGGTGTTGACTTCCATCATCAGGCGTTGATCCATGATGGTTGTGTCTGTGATGGCTGCTTCATGAAAAATAGCTGAAAAATCACCGTTGGCAATCTCATCAAGCAGGGCAGGGTCATCACAGTCGGTAGCTCGTACCTGGCAATCGACATGAATCAGGTTTCGCCAATCGCCAGAAGAAAAATCATCCACAACGAGTACATCTGTACCCGGGCGTTTACTTAGTGCTGCGGCTATGTTTGATCCAATATAGCCTGCGCCCCCTGTTACCAATATGCGTTCACTCATGATAGATCATCCTTTGCGTTGACGTTTTCGGTGGATGGTGCAGATGTGCCTTTCCACTGAAGTTGTAATGTATGCAAAGCACGGGCAGTGGCTTTGTTGCAGATGGGGTATCTGACTTTCGTATTTACCCCTTCAATTATTGTATCAGCATCCTGATTACGTACGTCGCTGTCGTTAAATCCTGCTTCTGCAAACAGGCGTGAAATCCAGCTTCCCAGTCCATTCAGTTTGGAAATGCGAACGATGCGTATTAGCTCATCACAACGCGCTACAGGGACCTGGTTACCCGTGGCCTTGGATAGCGCTTCAGCATCCTCTTCTGTGAAAGTATCTACAGGTTTGCAAAGCAATTTAAAAATAACCCATTCACTTTCAGATATGAAATTACGATCTTCATGTAGTGGGAAAACACCCGGTAGCGCCTGTACGTTGCTCATATGTTGTTCACCTGCATTGTTGTTCCTGATAATTTGTTGCGGGCATATTACGTTGCCATTCGATCAGCGCAAGTTTATCCGCAGAAACAGCCTGTAAATTATTCGCATATGCGAACACGTTCGCCAACTGTAACATGCTCAAAGAGTGCGGTGATATCGTTGTTTTTCATGCGGATGCAACCATGCGAGGCGGGGCTGCCGATCTTTTCCTCTTCATGGGTGCCGTGGATATAGATAAGACGCGACTGCGTATCAACCTTGCCACGGCGATTTTTTCCAGTTTCGCAACCTGAAAGCCTGATGATACGGGTGAGTATCCAGTCGTGATCGGGCTTGTCTGTGATGGGGTCATAGATGCAATATGGCTGACGGCCTTTAAAGGCCGTAAAGATCGGCATCTCAGCACCTATCATCTCAACAATACGATGTTTCCCCAAGGGTGTTTGCAGGCTCCCATCGCAATTTCCAGCCCCGCGACTGGCAGTTGAAACGGGATATGCATAGCACACGCCTGTTTTTCGATGGTGGTAGAGCATCTGCTTGTTGATGGAGATAATAATCACGGCCTGACTATAAACAATTGAGCATGAACAACAACATTCACTCACGTAATGGATCTACCGTATCTCAAATGTATGAAAAGTATTTACTTTAGAGTTGGTCTCAGGACAGTTTTTCTCTCGCAAGTTTGATTCACCTTGGCGCAGAGTTACGCAAAGAAAAGACAGTAATAGTATGTTTTTTGATCATTGTGCCTATTTTCTGGGATTAGGAGATAACGCTTGTGCAACAGAAAACCCCATGGGGCAAAACTGTGATGGGCAGGACGCCCGAATGCATTGGGCGCACGGATGCGTAAGAAATGCTGATGGGCAGGAGGCCTGAATGTCGCAGGCACGGCCTGTGAATTATGTTGAATTGTCATAGTAAAACAGAGGATATTTTAATGCGGATGTTCTGATTCACGCGATGGGTCTTGAAACAGTGTTTTGATGGCCCTATAAAAGGGCAGTCGGATACCATACAGATGAATGCTTGGAGGAATCAGAGTGATAGGCAGAAAGAAGAAAGAAGCTGAAGTTAAAACCGAAGTGGAAGACGGCGTAGTGGATGAGCCGATCAACTTAGATGAGGCCGTAGAATTGGATGAAAATGGTGATGAGGTCGCCGCAGGCCCTGAAGCAGATCCTTTGGAATTGGCTCAGGCTGAAGTAGCTGACTTAAATGATAAATTACTGCGTATGCAGGCTGAGATGGATAATTTACGTAAGCGTACACAACGGGAAGTGGCAGATGCGCACAAGTTTGGTGTTGAAAAGTTTGCTACCTCGCTATTGGAAGTCGTAGACAACCTTGAGCGCGCCCTTGAAGCAGAAAGTGGCAATGAAGAAGCTGTTCGTGAAGGCGTGCAGCTCACACTCAATAGCTGGCACGACATGATGAAACGTTTTGAAGTGGTTCGCATTGATGCTGTTGGCGAAATCTTTGATCCGCATTTCCATGAGGCGTTAACCAAGATGCCAAGCGAAGAAGCGGAGGGCACAGTGATCGCACAACATGTTGCCGGCTATACGCTGCATGGTCGTTTGATTCGTGCCGCCAAAGTATTGGTGTCCAGCGGGCCTGCATAACCGTGTGAATGATGGGCTGCATCCGTCAATATAAATTGGTTGGTGTGCTAGGGGTTGAATTTAATTTTCCCCCTCCCCATAAAGTAACACATAAGATATTTGAATAAAAAATTGTTTAACGTTAATCAGGAGAAAAGTAACATGGCTAAAGTAATAGGAATAGATCTCGGAACCACGAACTCGTGCGTAGCTGTGATGGAAGGCGATAAAGCAAAAGTGATTCCCAACTCTGAAGGCGATAACACCACCCCTTCAATCGTGGCATTTGCTGCCGATGAACGTCTGGTTGGTGCATCAGCCAAACGTCAGATGGTTACCAATCCAGACAGCACGTTTTATGCAGTAAAACGTCTGATCGGTCGTAAGTTTGATTCGCCTGAAACCAAACATCATCATGAGTTGGTTTCATATCCAATCGTTGCAGCCGATAATGGTGATGCATGGATCGAAGTTGACGGCAAGAAAATGAGCCCGCAGGAAGTCTCTGCCATTACCTTGCAGAAAATGAAGAAGACCGCTGAAGATTATCTTGGCGAAGAAGTGAAAGATGCGGTGATTACCGTACCTGCATATTTCAATGACTCACAGCGTCAGGCTACCAAAGATGCCGGTGCGATTGCTGGTCTGAATGTACTGCGTATTGTTAACGAGCCAACGGCTGCAGCCCTGGCTTATGGTCTGGACAAAACTGAAGAGAATCACCTGATCGCAGTATACGATCTGGGTGGTGGTACGTTTGATATCTCTATCCTGGAAATCGGTGATGGTGTATTTGAAGTGAAAGCGACCAATGGCGATACATTCCTTGGTGGTGAAGATTTCGATCAGGTGCTGATTAAATATCTGGCTGAAGAGTTCAAGAAAGAGCACGGCGTTGATCTGATGGCCGATAAACTGGCCCTACAGCGTCTGAAAGAAGCTGCTGAGAAAGCCAAAATTGAACTCTCCTCTTCGCAGCAGACTGAAGTAAACCTGCCATTCATCACTGCTGATGCGTCAGGCCCTAAACATCTGTTGATTAAATTGACACGTGCCAAGTTTGAAAGCCTTGTTGGTGATCTGGTTGAAGCTTCTTTGAAACCATGTGCACAGGCATTGAAAGATGCTGGTGTAAAAGCCTCTGACGTGCATGAAGTAGTATTGGTTGGTGGTCAGACACGTATGCCATTGGTACAGGAAAAAGTGCAGGCGTTCTTTGGTTCTGAGCCACATAAAGGTGTGAATCCTGACGAAGTTGTTGCCATTGGTGCAGCTATTCAGGGTGCGGTACTGACTGGTGATGTGACTGACGTATTGCTACTGGATGTCACTCCACTCTCTCTCGGTATCGAAGTGGAGGGCGGTCTGTTCAACAAGATTATTGAGAAGAACACCACCATCCCAACCAAGAAGAGCCAGACCTATACCACTGCTGCAGATAACCAGACTGCTGTAACGATTAAAGTTGCACAGGGTGAACGAGATCTGTTCTCAGCCAATAAAGAGATGGGTCTGTTTAATCTCGAAGGTATTGCACCTGCATCGCGTGGTATGCCACAGATTGAAGTGACATTTGATATTGATGCTAACGGTATCATCCATGTACATGCCAAGGATAAAGGTACGGGTAAAGAGACATCTATCCGCATCGAGTCCGGTTCCGGTCTGTCTGAAGAAGAGATTGAACGCATGAAGAAAGATGCGGAAGCCAATGCGGATTCAGACAAACAGCTGAAAGAGCAGATTGAAGCGAAGAACCGTGCTGATGCACTGGTATACTCCACTGAAAAATCACTGAAAGAACACGGTGATAAAGTTGATGAAGAGACACGTAAAGGTATCGAAGATGCACTTGCTGAACTCAAAACAGCTATTGAAGGTGGTGATGCTGAGGCAATTGCGGCAGCTGAAACCAAGTTGGCTGAAAAATCACAGAAGCTGGGCGAAGTGATCTATCAGGATATGCAGAAGGAACAGGCTGGTGCTGAAGGCGCTGCTGATATGGGCGATATGGGTGGCTCTGCTGCTGATGCTTCGAACGGCGGTGCTAACAACGCAGCTCAGGATGCAGAAATCGTTGATGCTGAAGTTGTGGATGACAGCAACAAGAAGTAAATGTTACAAATAAAGGTGTGAGAGGAGCGGGGGGCTTAAGCCCACCGCTCCTTTTCACGTTTTAAAAGATAGAAGCTCTGAACCGCGAAGGACGCAGAGTTACGCAAAGTAAACCAATTGTCTGGTTCTGTTTTTTCTCTGCGTAACTCCACGTCAAGGTGAATTGCTCTTGCGCAAGAGAAGGTGCCCTAGGGTGCCTCTGCGATAAAAAAATGAATATTGATAGACTTAACGGCAGGGAGTGACAGTGTCCAAACGCGATTATTATGAAGTACTAGGTGTAGGCAAAGATGCTGATGCCAATGATATCAAGCGGGCTTACCGTAAGTTGGCGATGAAGTATCACCCGGATCGTAATCCGGATGATACAGCGGCTGCGGATAATTTCCGTGAAGTAACCGAAGCCTATGAAGTGCTGACCGATGACACTAAACGTGCGCGTTATGACCAGTATGGCCATGCCGGTGTAGATGATCAGATGCAGGATTTTTGGGGTCGTGGTGGCGCTCAGGATTCACATGCGTTCCGCGATTTTGGCGACATGTTTGGTGATGTGTTTGGTGATATGTTTGGTGGCGGTGGCCGCCGTGCCGCACGTGGTGCCGATTTGCGTTATAACTTGGCGATGACGCTGGAAGAAGCGGCCAGTGGGCGTGAAGTTGAATTAAAGATTCCAAGGCATGAGTCATGTGGTACATGTCGAGGCTCCGGTGCAAAACCCGGTACAAATCCAGTGCCATGTAGTACTTGTGGAGGCCATGGTCAGGTACAGATGCAGCAGGGTTTCTTTGCTGTGCGTCGTCCTTGTCCAACCTGTCAGGGTGCAGGTACACGCATTGATTCTCCATGTACTGACTGCAGTGGAGCAGGGCGCAAGAAAGTAACGAAAAACCTAAAGATTAAAGTGCCTGCAGGTGTGTATGAAGGGGCGCAGGTGCGTGTTACCGGTGAAGGTGAAGCAGGCCCGCAGGGCAGCCAGACTGGTGATCTGTATGTCGTGATTACCTTAAAAGAGCATAAGATCTTTGAACGTGAAGGTGCTGACCTGCACTGCACGATGCCTGTAACATTCCCTCAGGCCACACTCGGTGCGGAAGTCGATGCACCAACACTCGATGGTAAAGTGAAGATCAAGATTCCAGCAGGCACAGAAGGCGGACGTGTGTTCCGTTTGCGTGGTCATGGTGTGCTGGATGTACGTGCAGGCAGTCAAAAGGGTGATCTGTATGTACGCATCCAAATTGCCGTACCGAAGAAAATGAGTTCGCGCCAGAAAGATCTGTTGCGTGAATTTGCCAATGAAACCGGTGATGATGTCTATCCCGAACGCTCCTCGTTTCTGGGCAAAGTGAAAGATGTATGGGAAGATCTCTCTAAAGAGGTGAAATGATGAATAATACGGGCGACAAAGTACGGGTAATTATCGTAGGGGCATCAGGCCGCATGGGCCGCATGTTGGTGCGTGCCGTAACAGAGAGTCCGTCCACTGTGCTGGTTGCTGCCACCGAGCGTTCCGGTTCTGCATTCCTTACCCGTGATGCCGGTGAACTGGCCGGGGTGGAGACACTTGGCGTGAGGCTGGTTGATGATATCGAAACTTGTGCTGAAGCAGATGTTATCATTGATTTTACGGCGCCCGTTGCGACATTGGCTCACGCCCGTTATGCAGCCAATCATGATGTTGCTATGGTGATTGGTACCACTGGTTTCACACCTGAGCAGATGCTGCAGTTACAGGATGTGTTATCCAATTCTTCAGTTGTAATGGCAGCTAACTATTCTGTTGGTGTAAATCTGGCCCTGAATCTGATTGAGAAAGCAGCTCAGGTATTGGGCAATGATTATGATGCTGAAATTTATGAAGCGCATCACAAACACAAAGTGGATGCGCCCAGTGGCACAGCTCTGGCGATGGCTAAATCCCTTGCCGCTGGGCGTGGTGTGAATCTCGATGATGTAGCCGTGTTATCACGCGAAGGCATTACTGGCGCACGTAAACCCGGCACGATTGGTTTCTCTGTTGTGCGCGGTGGTAATATTGTTGGTGAGCATCAAGCCATGTTCATTGCCGATGAAGAACGTATTGAAATCAGTCACAACGCCTCTGATCGCATGGTCTTTGCCCGTGGTGCAGTACGGGCTGCAGGCTGGCTCTCAGATCAATCCAGCGGCTGGTACGATATGCAGAATGTGCTCAGTCTGAATTAGTGGCATGGATGCCATCAGTGGATTACAATGCAAACGGTTTAACATGATTGCTCCCATCGTCTAGCGGTCAGGACGCTGCCCTCTCACGGCGGAAACAGGGGTTCGATTCCCCTTGGGAGTACCACCTTAGCCCCAGTTATGCATGCATAGCTGGGGTTTATTTTTAAAGTATCGCGGCTAAGAATTGAAGAGTCGATCAGTGTGCGCAACATGCCTTTCTTTTTCTCGATATCGCCTTGATCAAACTGCTTTTTGTAATTACCCAGAAATGCATTGATGATCTTATCAGTTAACTCAGTTGCAGCAGGTTCTGATTCATTTTTTACCTCATCTAAAACCTTGACCAATTCAGTACGTTCACCTTCCAGGTGGTCAATTTTATCGAGTACTGGACGTTGATACTTCATTTGCTGAGCCATGGAGAGCAGGTCACTGATCTGTTTTTCAATTGCATTGATCTCTTTTTGAACCTGCGTACTGCGTTGAGGTTTAGCTTTCTTGTCCTTCTTGATTTGTGTTCCGATCTGCTCCTTGAGCTCTATTAATGCTTCTCGACTGAGGAATTCCTCAAAGAGGAAGTTGATCACAGCCTTCTCGAGGGTTTCTTTTTTGATACCGCGATTGCCACAGCGAACATGGCATCTATAGAAGCCGGAGTCACCATCCATGTTGGCACCGCAATGACACTGCACCAATCCGGAAAGCAGGTAATTATTCACACAACGCCGCTTCCTGCTTTTACGAACCGTGGCCCGATGATTCAGCAGCTGTTCTGCTTCTTCATTGGTAATCATAGGTTCATGCGTGTTCTCTTTGATGACCCATTCAGAGCGATCCTTGTACAGTGTGCCGCCCATGCGTTTCCCATCTATGAGTTCATTGGTACGGTTCCATACGGTATGACCGGCATAAGTCAGTGCGTTATCCTCCATATAGAGTAGCGATGTAGATGCTATCTTCAGCCCCAGAGATGCGACCAGATGATTACGGGCGATATTATTAATGCGCCCCTTGAGATATTTCTGAACGGTGTGAAATGTTTTGGGGTCGGGTATAAGACTGGATTTGGTGACAGGCTCACCCTCACGAGTGCCGACTACTGTTTTTTCGATCCTGTAACCGGGTGGGGTGGTACCACCTGCACGCCAACCCTGCTTGATATTTTCTCGCATACCTCGCAGTCCATCCATTTTTGATTTCTGGGAGTGAAATTCATCAAATATCTCCATTAGTGACTCAAGTACTGTATCCATTAGGGGGTCTGTCTTGGGAAGCTTGAGAAAATGAAGTTCTATACCGTTCTTTTTCAACAGATGTTTGTATAGCTGTGCATCATATTGTCGCCGGGAGAAGCGACTGGTGTCAAAGCAATAGATGCGATCGAATCGGCACTCTTTGGATTTTACCTCTCCCATCATTTCCTGAAAAGCAGGGCGATTAGCTGTCTTGGCTGATTCCACTTTGTCTTCAAATTCAGCCACAATCACATCGCCTTGGTCAT
>JAUZQJ010000054.1 GCA_030951045.1 Mariprofundus sp. | reverse complement strand
AATACATTCGCTTACGCTACTAATTACATACCAGCATGATCTTTCCACGCCTATTTAGAGTAGCTAGTGACATTGACTAACATTTAATTATTCATAATAGTGTGCCGATTATTTTTAACGGAGACAAGTTAAATCATGATGGGGCCCTCTTTTTGAAACAACTGAATATGCAAACGATTAACCATGCGCTTATTTTGCGTATAGCTGTCCTCGTGCTTTTGCTTGCGCTACAGATTGGCTTTGCACATCAGGCAAAAGCAGGAACAGCAGCAACCATCAATAACACTATAGTCAACCCCTCAGGAGTTGCTTTTGACGGTGCCGGCAACGTTTATGCATCCGACCTCTTTCATCACCAGATCGTAAAGATTGATGCCAATAATGTTACCACTGTGATTGCTGGAACAGGCGTAGCGGGCTTTGCTGGCGATGGCGGTTTAGCTACGGCGGCTCTACTGAATACGCCAGTCGGAATCTCTATAGATACTGTTGGCAACTTATATATATCTGACTCATTCAACCACCGTATTAGAAAAGTTAATCTGCAAACCAACATTATATCGACAGTAACCGGCAGCGCTTCTATTGGTGTTCCCACACTAGCCAATGGTGACCAAGGATTCGCTACTGCGGCAGCGTTAAACACACCCAACGACGTTGAGGTGGATACAAACGGAAATATCTTTATTGCAGACACAGGTGATCACCGCATACGCAGAGTCGATGCGATTAGCGGCATTATCACTACAGTTGCCGGCGATGGCATACAGGGATTTTCAGGTGATAATGGCAGCGCTCAGCTTGCACAGCTGAACGCTCCTAAAGGTGTAGCTGTCGGTAGTGCGGGAGAGATTTATATTTCCGACACGCTGAATAATCGTATCAGGAAAGTCTCTAACGGTCTGATTATTACACTTGCAGGCACCGGAGTAGCTGGCTTCTGGGGTGATGGCAGCGATGCCTCTCTGGCACAACTCAATGACCCTGACGGTATTGATGTGGACAGTAACGGACGCATCTATTTTGCAGATGGCACCAATCACCGTATTCGAATGATCGATATTAACGATGTGATCGTTACTGTCATGGGGACCGGCGTTGCCGGGGGGCTCGGCGATGGCGGAGCAGCAGAACTGGCACAGGTCAATTTCCCTCAGGACGTTGCTGTTGATGCAAGCTTTGCATTGGCGATTGCGGATAAGTTAAACAATAAAATAAGAACTGTTTCCGGAGGGGATCAGGACTGGGATGGTGTAACTGATGTATCGGATGTTTTTCCTACAGACCCTGCCGCCAGCGTGGACAGTGACGCTGATGGCGCTCCCGACTCATGGTCCACAGCCGCCTCTCTGATGCAGATTGGTGCATCTCCACTGCAGCTCGATCAATTTCCGGCCAACCCGGCACAGGCAACTATTGCCCATCCTACGCCATTCGGTGTGAACCTTTCTGGTGCTGAGTTTGCTCCGACCACGCTGCCTGGCGTGCATGGTGTCGACTACGTCTATCCGGATGCAGCAGAGTTCGATTATTACAGAAGAAAAGGATTCACCTATATTCGCCTTCCAGTGCTGTGGGAACGCTTGCAACCGCTCGCGCTACAACCATTAAAAGCTACAGAAGTGGCCTTGCTGGATGCGGTAATTTCTCTGGCAAGCGCTCGCAAGATGAAAGTGATTATTGATCTGCATAACTACGCACAACACTCTGCCGTACTGGCTCCAGCGGCCACGCTGGCAGATTTCTGGAGCCGGATTGCAACGCGTTATGCTGCGAATAGTGGTGTGTTCGGCTATGATCTGATGAATGAGCCAAATGGTACCGCCGGTACATGGCAGGCAATGGCACAAGCAGCCGTCAATGCAATCCGGCTGGTAGATACAACCCATGCCATCATTGTCGAGGGTGACAATTGGAGTACGGCTATTGACTGGGCTACCTTTAACGCAACCTTGGCCATTACTGATCCGAACAACAATTTAATTTATGAAGCACATCAGTATTTTGATGCCGACTCTTCAGGTAAATATCTTGATACCAACAATATCCAATATCTCCAGACCTACCAGAGTGCGCATGGCACGCGCACCTATCAGGATGTCATTGCTGAACGTCTCTACACATTTGTCGGTTGGATAAAGCGGAATAATTACCGCGGTTACATCGGTGAGTTTGGCGTGCCTGCAGGAGCGGGTGTGGATCCGGCCTGGACCAATTTACTTTCACCACTTCACAACTATCTGACAGCTCAGGGTATTGGTTGGACCTATTGGGCCAGTGGTTTATGGTGGGGTATTGATGCGATGTCTATTGACCCAGTAGATCCAGTACTCGGGCCTGACAGCCCTCAGATGCAGCAACTACTGCCACTAATGGATAGTGATAATGACGGGGTGAAAAACAATGTCGACGGCTTCGCCAGTGATTTCGAGGCATATCTTGATAGCGATGGCGATGGCTATCCCGACAGTTGGAACCCGCTAGCAACAGCAGGACAAATTGGTGCCTCACTACTGGCATTGGATATATTTCCAACTGATCCGCTTGAGTGGGCAGATGCTGATGGCGATAGCGTTGGGGATAATAGCGATGCTTTTCTGAACGATCCGGCAGCATCCCTTGATAGCGATAGCGATGGATACCCAGATAGCTGGAATCTGAATGCGACATTGCAACAGATTGCAGCTTCGCTACTGACTCTGGATACTTTCCCTGCCAATTCGCTTGAGTGGGCAGATAGTGATGGCGATGGCATTGGTGATAATAGCGATGTATTCCCGAACAATCCGAATGAATGGGCAGACAGTGATGGCGATGGCATTGGTGATAATGGCGATGCTTTCCCAACAGATCCTGCCGCCTCCCAAGATACCGATGGTGATGGATTCCCTGATAGCTGGAATAGCAATGCAACCGCACAGCAGATTACAGCATCTGTTCTAATAGTGGATTCATATCCAACCGATCCATTGAAATCAGTTGATATCACTGCTCCGCTGATTTCACTTATCGCTGGCAACCTGAATATAACGCAGGGCAGCCTGTTTAACGACCCCGGCGCATCTGCATCGGATGATCTGGATGGTAATCTCACCGCGAATATTCTGGTTACCGGGGGGCCAGTAAATACAGCCAGTGCTGTAGGTACGGTATTCACGCTTAACTACAATGTCTCCGATGCAGCCGGTAATCCGGCGCTTCAACAATCCCGAACAGTCACGATTGTCGATGGTACGCCGCCAGCTATCACCCTGCTTGGCCCCAATATGTCGGTTCTCCAGAATGGCACATTTACCGATCCGGGTGCTACTGCGAACGATAATGTAGATGGTAATCTCACCGCGAATATCGTGGTGACCGGCGGACCGGTAAATACAGCCAGTGCTGTAGGTACGGTATTTACACTGAACTACGGTGTTTCCGATGTAGCCGGTAATGCAGCAACTCAGCAGACCAGAACGATCACTATTATCAATGCTACCGCGCCAGTGATTACCCTGATCGGTGGTAATATGGGTATCGTTCAAAACGGCACCTTCATCGACCCGGGCTATGCTGCTACCGATAATGCCGCAGCAAATATCACTGCCAGCGTTGTGGTAGCAGGCGGACCGGTAAATACTGCGGCTGCAATCGGTACGGTGTTCACATTGACCTACAATGTAACGGATATAAATGGACTCGTGGCGTCACCACAAACGAGAACTGTCACGATTACCGATGCTACACCTCCAGTGACAACGCTGATCGGTGGCAACATGTCGGTAGCCCAGAACGCTACTTTTACCGATCCAGGCGCCACTGCCAACGACAATGTGGATGGCAATATCTCAGGCAATATTGTGATCACGGGTGGACCAGTGAACACCGCAACTGCGATCGGCACCACCTTTACCCTGAACTACAATGTGTCCGATGCCGCCGGCAATCTGGCGATTCAGAAGTCGAGAACCGTGACCATTACCGATGCTACGGTGCCTGTAATTACGCTGGTTAGTGGCAATTTGAGTTTGCCAGTTGGTAGCCTGTTCGTCGAACCTGGATATTCCGCAGCTGATAACGTAGATGGCAATATCGCAGCCAACGTTGTGGTCTCCGGTGGGCCGGTAAGTACTGCGATCGCTGGAACGGTATTTACCTTGAACTACAATGTGTCCGATGCAGCAGGAAATGCAGCCATACAGAAAACCAGGACGGTCACGATCATCGATAACACGCCACCTACCATAACCCTTGTCGGGGGCAATATGACAGTGGTACAGGGAGGAGTGTTCACCTATCCAGGTTATTCTGCGATTGACAATGTAGATGGAAATATCACTGGCAGTGTGATAACGACAGGAGGACCTGTTTCAACGGCTGCGGCTATCGGCACACTGTTTACCCTCAGCTACAATGTCAGTGACGTAGCAGGAAACGCTGCCGTTCAGAAAACCAGAACCATAACCATTACAGATGGCACCGCTCCTGTAATCACCCTGCTTGGTGGCAACACCACTGTGCCTCAGGGTGGAATGTTCGTTGATCCCGGTTTCACTGCGATTGATAATTTCGATGGCAATATCACAGCAAACGTTACTCGATCGGGTCAGGTGATAAATACAGCTACTGCAATCGGCTCGGTATTTACACTCTACTACAACGTAAGCGACGCGGCGGGTAATGTTGCGATTCAGAAGACAAGAACCGTGACGATTACCGATAGTACACCACCAGTAATTACCCTGACCGGAGGTAATATAACAATACCTCAAGGCGGTATCTTTACTGAACCGGGCTATAGCGCAACCGACAATATCGATGGTAATATCACTGTGAGTGTTGTGGTAACTGGTGGCCCGGTGAATAGTGCTGCTGCAGTCGGTACGGTATTCACGCTCAGCTACAATACTTCTGATGTAGCCGGTAATGCTGCTGTACAGCAGATCAGAACCGTGTCGATTACCGATAGCACTCCTCCAATTATTACGCTGCTTGGCATCACGCCAATACCGGTGGCGCTGGGTTCTGTCTATACTGATGCCGGCTCTACAGTCGCAGATAACGTTGATGTTGGCTTAACTGCTACAGTTACAGGAGCAGTGAATACCGCAATCATTGGTGCGTATACACTCAGCTACAACGCAACAGATGCCGCAGGCAATGTTGCTACGACTGTAACACGCACCGTAAATGTGACAGACCAAACAGCACCTGTAATTACGCTGCAGGGAGCGAATCCACTTTCGATAGTGCAAGGCAAGGTGTTTACTGATCCGGGGAGCACGATAACGGATAATGTAGATACTGGCTTGGCAGCCACAGTTGGTGGCACAGTAACAACAGGTACGGTTGGCACATATAGACTGACCTATAATGTGAAAGATGCAGCAGGTAACCCTGCCGTTCAAAAAACCCGAACGGTAACTGTTACTGCACCTGTTTCGGTTGTTGTACCCCCTTCATTACAAGCTTTGAGCTTGGGCGATATTAATGCCAATGGCTCAGCTGATATGGCGGTACTGGGCAAGCTCACCAGTACAGGGCGTTATGTGATCCGTGTGAAGGATATGGGTACGGTACCTGCGCTGATTCGTGAGATTTCGCTTAACGGTGCTTATCAACCTGTTCAGATGGTGAGACTGGCGGATATGAATGCCAATGGTTCACCAGAGATTGCGGTGCTGGAGATTGATCCAGCAACGGGCCTGAATAGACAGATTCAGGTGAAGGATAGCCTTACCGGTGCGTTGATTAGGAATATACCTATTAAGAGCACAGTGAAGCCCCATATGCTGGTAGCACTGCCTGATGTGAATGGAAATGGCTCGGCCGATTTGGCCCTCTCCGAGGTTGATCCAGTGACGGGCAAGAATGTTCTGATTCAGGTGAAAGATGGCAGCACCGGCGCGAAGATTACCAATATCCGGGTAAGTACGTCTGTGAAGCCACATCAACTGGTTGCACTAGCTAATGTGAATGGTGCACCAGCCATCGCGCTCTCCGAAGTGGATGCAGTGACGGGTAAGAGTGTTCAGATACAGGTGAAGCGTGCTTCCACTGGCGCACTGATCCGGAATATTCTTGTGAATGTAAATACCAAGCCACATGAGCTGGTTGCGTTGCCTGATGTGAATGCGAATGGCTCCACGGATATTGCGCTATCTGAAGTGAATGCAGTGACAGGCAAGAGTGTGCAGATTCAGGTGAAGGATGGCTCAACCGGGGCGAAGATTATCAACATCGCCGTGAATCCGAACTACAAACCACATAACCTGGTTGTATTAGGCGATGTAAATGGCAATGGCTCAGCAGATGTAGCCTTGTCTGAATCAGATGCGGTCACCGGCAAGAGTGTGCAGATTCAGGTCAAGGATGGGCTTACCGGCGCGAAGATCAGTAATGTGCGCGTCAATGGCAATACGAAGCCGTATCAGTTAATCGCGCTGGGTAATGTGAATGGTGTTGGTTCGCCAACGGACATGGCCTTGCTGGAAGTGAATGCGACGACAGGCCGGAATATTCAGATTCAAGTGAAGGATGCTTTAACAGGCGGGTTGATCAGAAACATTCCGCTGAACCCGAACTACAGCCCGTTGGGTATGGACAGCGCACCAGACAGCAATGGTAACGGCATACAGGAGTTGGGTGTGCTGGAGCAGAATGGTGCAGGTGCTGTGCAGATTCAGATCAAGGATTCCTTGACCGGTGGCCTGATCAAAAATCAACCATTCCCGAACTTCTAGGCTTAGAGGCCGGAGGGCAGTGACTGCTGCCCTCCATTTCTATGAAGAAGCATCAGAAACTGTGGAGTTAAAAAAACAGCACCAGCGGTCGGATTGAAATAATCAAAGATGGCCGCCTTGAAACGCTATAACATCAACAATCAATTATTGAGATC
>JAUZQJ010000053.1 GCA_030951045.1 Mariprofundus sp. | reverse complement strand
ATGGTGATGGATACTTTTATAGAAAAAAATTCTTAAAAATATTTAGTACATATAATTTTAAAGCCCTCAATTTTTTGAGGGCTTTTTTTTGAGGACATTTGTCAATCTGAACGAAGTGAATATTCTCAAATTAATAAAATTGAATATTTTTTAGAATTTTATCTTTTAAAATCTGCTAAATCAGTTTTAATCTGTGTTCAATTTATTAAACTTTATTTGTAATATATAAGTTTAAATTGTTATTAAAAAAAAGTTTTCTTATTTATAAGCACTCTAAATAGAGCCTTTTATTTGTAAATATTACCATAAATACTTGTTTTTCAGATAATATTGATTTAATTTTAACAAATTAAATCCAAAAATCTATGTATCATGAAAAAGACTTTACTTCTGCTGGCGGTAATATTGACTGCTGGTACACTGTTTTCGCAAACAATTAATACAACTTATATCTGGCCAGATACCAACTGGACAATTACAGGAACTTACACTGCAGGTAATCTATTGTTAAATCCAACAACAACAGATACGCATTTTAAATTTGATGATGCAACTGTCTCTAATGTTGGTGATGTTATTAATGTAGAATCGCCTGTAGTTGATTTAAGAGCGGCTTTTACAGCGGGCGAAAAGGTTTTAAAATTTGGTTTGACTATGGCCTTTACTTTAACAGCAGCTTCATCAGAATCTTTGGGTTTTCAATATTGGGATGCCGACGCCAGTAATTGGGTTGCAATGCCAGATGGCTCTCCTCAAGCAGGAGACACTGCTGGCGATTATACCACTTGTGCCACAGGGCCACAAGATGTGTATTTTGATTTTAATAACTTTACAACAAACCAACAACAAAATTTTAAATACCGCATGTTTTACAATGATGGCGGTTTGGCCACGGGTAAGGGTTTTTGTCTAGCAGCCCCGACACTAACTTCTGTCGATATTACATGCAGTGCTCCTACGGCTTTACATACTACCAGTTTAGGGTTTGAAGGTGCCCAAATTGGTTGGACAGCCAATAGTTCTGAAGTACAATGGGCTGCAGAATACGGAACGGCTGGTTTTAACCTTGGGTCAGGGACATCTGATAATTATATAAATCAAAATCCATATAATATAAGTGGTTTAACCGATAATACAAGTTACGACTTTTATGTTCGTGCCAATTGTATCCCTTCTATGGCGGGGGGCGCTGTTTACAGCGCTTGGTCTTCTAAATTTAATTTTACAACAACCAATGTTCCCTGTACACCGCCTAGTGGTGGTTTGGCAAATCAATTAAAACCCAACTCGGTTAACTTAACTTGGGCGCCACAAGGAAGCGAAAGCGCGTGGAATGTTGAGTATGGCCCCCAAGGTTATACAAGAGGCTCTGCACAAACTTTAGGTAGCTTTAGTGCAACAAGTAGCTCATCTAATACAATTACAGGTTTGACAGCAAGTACTATTTACGATTTTTATGTCATGGCAGATTGTGGCGGAGGTGATACAAGTGGATTTGCAGGTCCTTACACTTTTATAACAGCTGCATATACCATTGGATGGCTCAACTTACAATGGCCATCAAGTGGCAGTATAAATGCAGGCGACTCTTTTAATATATATGCTCAAATTTATGTAGATGGTATTACAAACCCTACTGGACAGGGATCCAATATCACAGCTTGGATAGGTTACAATACAACCAATAACGATCCTATTAATTGGCCAAACACTAATTGGTTTACGGCATCGTATAACACAGATGTCGGAAATAATGATGAATATCAATTAGACTTAGGAGCAAAATTAACTACAGCAGGTACTTATTATTACGCAAGTCGTTTTCAACTTAATAGCGAAGCTTTTCAATATGGTGGTTTTCAAGGAGGTCCTTGGCAAATGGGTGTAAACAATTCTGGTGTACTAACCGTTACAGGAACACTAGCTGTTGAAAATCAAACAATAGAAGGTTTTAGTTTTTATCCAAACCCAGTAAAAGATAACATCATGTTAAATGCCAAGCAAAATATAGACCAAATAGAGCTGTTTAATTTATTAGGTCAGAAAGTAATGTTTACACAACCTGGTGTGAGTTCTTATCAATTGAAATTGCATTCACTTACAACAGGTGTTTATTTTATGAAAGTAAAAGTAGCCGATAAAACAGGCACATATAAAGTTGTAAAACAATAGAATTATTGGTAACCTAGTTTTAAAAAGTCCTCAAATTTTGAGGGCTTTTTTTATTAGTTTCAATGTCAATAAATAAGAGCGGCGTCGAAGATTCTCTAGTAAAACATCCATTTTAAACCTAACAGGTTTTTAAAACCTGTTAGGTTTGTAAACGTTACTAAAAATATCTCAATTATTTAAGACATATAGTCCAGCTAGAAAATACCCTTTTGTTAAACTCTAAATAATTATCTTTGATTTTTAATTAAAAAAAATTTGCAAGAACTCTCTTTTTCAATTATCATTCCGGTTTATAATCGTCCTCAAGAAGTTGAGGAGTTGTTGACGAGTTTGCAACATCAAGATTTTAAACACGCTTTTGAAGTCGTAATTATTGAAGATGGCTCAACCCATAAAGCAGATGCTGTTGTAAAAAAGTTCAGCGAAAAATTAGATATCAAATACTTATATAAAGAGAATTCAGGTCCTGGATTGAGTCGTAATTTTGGGATGCAACAAGCCAAAGGTAATTACTTTATCATTTTAGATTCAGATGTTATTTTAC
>JAUZQJ010000052.1 GCA_030951045.1 Mariprofundus sp. | reverse complement strand
GATACTGGCTCATATTTGTGCCCAAGCGTAACACACACTTATAACGCTAATGTCAATTCAGTACTTAAAGTTGTATGTAAAAAATAGATCTCAAGTTATTGATTATATGTATTTTATTTATATCCTGGATAAAGACTGTTTTCTGATTCTTCGTTCCAGAAAGAAACAGCCGAAAGGTAGCACCGATGTGATAAATGCCAGGTTAGATATGGAGCTGGACCACTTCTCTTTGCGTCTAACGATCTCCAGCAAAGCGATATAAGCCAGCCAGAGATAACCGTGGATGGGGCCGGCAAAACGCACAAGGTCCATGGCCAACTGATATTTTGCAGGCATGGCAATCAAGACCAGGACGATCAGTGATAAACCTTCGATGATGCTCAAGATTCTGAATGTATTAATCATATAACGATTTCTAGTTACATCAAAGTAAGATTCAAGCTTTGCGCTCATGGTTTTGCTATGAACATGGTCAAACCGATGCAGTAGGAGAAATAGATGGTGACTTGAATCTGGTTTTGATCAGATTGTCAGGCATCTCCGTCTCAGGGGGAGTAATTCATGAACAGGTGGTCACATGCATAGTTTATCCGCGCTAAAGTCCGGTCAGTTGATTGGTGAGCAACGTGTAAAAATTTCCTGTGGTCTTGAGGTGTTTCCAGAGGAGTTGTTTACCTTAGCTGATCATCTGGAATCATTAGATCTCTCGGGTAATCAATTAAGCAGTTTGCCGGAAGATTTTAGCCGTTTTAAAAAGCTACGTATTTTCTTTCTATCCGATAACAAGTTTCAGGTGTTGCCTTCGGTTTTGTCTGAATGCCCTGAACTGAATATGATTGGATTCAAAGCCAATCAAATTTCACGGGTGCCAGAAGGTTCATTGCCGGAACATATCCGCTGGCTAATTTTGACGGATAATAAGATTGAGTCACTGCCTGCCTCTATAGGCCAGTGCAGCAAGCTGCAAAAATTGATGTTAGCAGGCAACAGGCTAACTACGCTGCCTGTCGAGATGAAACAGTGCAGGAATCTGGAGCTGCTTCGGGTCTCTGCCAATCGCCTGGAAGTGTTGCCGGAATGGTTGGTTGAGCTGCCTAAACTATCCTGGTTGGCATTTGCAGGTAACCCTTGCGTCAATCATACAGTGAGTGACCACACGCTGGCTGAAATCCATTGGGATGAACTACAGCTAGAGCATCAGCTGGGTGAGGGGGCCTCTGGTATTATCTCCAAAGCCTACTGGCAGGATAATGAAGGTGTGGCCGTTAAAGAATTTAAAGGTGAAGTCACCAGCGACGGTTATCCTGCTGATGAAATGACTGCTTCCATGGCAGCCGGTAAACATGATCACTTGATTGAAGTACTAGGTAGGCTTACAGGACATCCTGAGCAGAAGGATGGTTTACTACTCTCGCTCATTGCAGATGACTTTAATAATCTTGCCGGGCCACCATGTCTGGATTCCTGTACGCGTGACACCTATGCTGATGATGCGGCTTTCAGCCTGATTGAAGTGCTAGATATCACGGGTGCGATTGCATCGGCTGCTGCACACCTGCATGAAGATGGCATAGCACATGGGGATCTGTATGGTCATAATATTTTAATCAATGATGACGCACATTGTCTGTTAGGTGATTTCGGGGCAGCTACCTTATATAAAGATATGGATGCATCACTGAGTCATGCTATTGAACGCCTGGAGGTCAGAGCCTTTGGCTGTCTGATGGAAGAACTATTACAGCGTATCAATAATGATGAGCTTGCAACACAGGCTGATATTTTTGCCAAACTGCAGCAGTTAGAGCAACACTGCCTTTCAGAATATACAAAACAGCGCCCAGGTTTTATTGAAATCCATCAATGCATAGTCACCTTGAAATCCAAGCTTTTGGGCGATTCATGCCATGACTGATTTCATAGGATGAACAGATCAATACCAACCATCGCTCATTGATATGCATAAATATTAGGTTCAATTTCGAGCTCATGTTTTTTGCCGCGTTCACTGATTAAATAAAGTGCCATTGGAGGCAAGCGTACTAATTTCAATCGTACATCTCTGCTGCGATCTGTCTTGAAACTGTTACATACGTCACATTAAGCAGTGGATTTAAGCCTTTAGCATTCGCTTCACTGTCTAACAGGAAATAACCGCTAAAGGAGAGAACATATGAAAACATTTTTCAAAAAAAGTGCTATTTCACTATTGGCTTTATTTATTGGTCTTATCAATGTGCAGATGCCAGTGGCTCAGGCTGCCATAGTTACGACAGATCAGGTGATTGCGATGCAAGATACAAATGCGGATCGTGAAAGGGTGATCGCGTTTCTTGATCGTGCAGACGTACAGCAGGAACTTGTTAAACAGGGCGTTTCACCGGATGAGGCAAAGGCACGTGTTGCACATCTCAATGATGAAGAGCTCGCAATGCTGTCCGGCAATATAGATGAATTGCCAGCAGGTGGTTTTGTCGGTGCATTGATTGGAGCTGGCCTGTTTGTCTTTGTGGTTTTGTTGATCACGGATCTACTCGGTTTTACAGACGTATTCCCCTTTGCCCATAGCCATGCACATTAAATCTAATCATCGCACCGCTTTCATGGCGGGGGTGATCTGCCTGATGCTCATTGTTACAGGCTGCATGCCCAAGCAGACAGCTACAATCATGCAAGATAAATCGATAGTCGGTAGCAGCATAGCCAGCGTTGATGGCGTGCCATTTTATCCGCAACTGGATTTTCAATGTGGCCCGGCATCGTTGTCCATGACGCTGGCACATGCTGGTGTTGAGATTACACCTGAGCAATTAAGACCGGCACTGTTTGTTCCGAAAAAACGGGGCAGCCTACAGGTTGAGATGCTGGCGACTCCGCGCCGCTATGGTATGTTGGCGTATCAACTAAAACCGACGGTGACTGCACTGCTTCAGGAAGTGCAAGCAGGCCATCCGGTGATTGTATTTCAAAACCTTGGCTTGCAGATGGCTCCGCAATGGCATTACGCCGTGGTGACCGCTTTTGATCTCAATCAGAAGAGCATCACACTGCATTCCGGTGACAGAGCCAATGATGTGATGGCTATATCCACCTTTGAACGCACTTGGGTGCGGGCAGGTAGTTGGGCAATGTTGGTATTGTCCGCAGGGGATATGCCTGCCACGGCAGATCAAAAAGCGTATCTTACGGCAGTTGCGATGCTTGAAAAAGAGGGGTTTCACCTCTCTGCACAGCAATTTTATGACGCTGCAATCAAGCGTTGGCCGGAGAGTCTTGCCGCCCGTATCGGTAGCGGTAATGCACATTATGCACTTGGTGCGCTGAATAAAGCCCAGCAAATTTATCTGCAAGCTACCTTGGACTTTCCTGATGCTGCGGAGGCTTTTAATAATCTAGCTCAGACTTATCTTGATCAGAAACGTTACGAGCTGGCTATTACAGCGATCCTCCATGCTATTGCATTGGAGAGCACTTCTGATTTGTATCATCAGACATGGTTTGAGATTCTGCAGAAAAAACAGTCCAGCCCCGGCTAAACAGTCGTGCATCTCCACTGTGGTTGTCTTGCCTGGGATGAGAGACATCATAGATCCCCGAACGGGTGTGGATAGAATGGGCTCGCTATTAAAAAAACAGTCCGATAGAGCGTGATCTTCACTGCTATTTGTCCGTTGTTTTACTGGTTTTTATATTTTTCTTTTGCAATTTACATCCAGATTGGTGTAATCACGATATGCATTTGGCAGGGGACGCATAAATAGCTTTTCCAAACATTGTAAATTCATGGTGTGCGCGGGTTGAATCGTGTGTGTGCCAGAACCAGTTATCACAGATTGCGAGGAAGGGCGCATCTGATGGATACCAAGGACTGTGTTAAATGAGTGATCAAACCGATTACGATATTGATGACATTAAGGATCTGGATGGTATTGCACATATCCAGCTGCGTCCGAATATGTATACCGACACCGGCCCCGAGCTAGGTTGTCACCACATTGCCCAAGAGGTGCTCGATAACTGTGGTGATGAAGCTATCGGCGGTTTCTGTAGTCGTATTGTTGTTGAGTTGGAATCTGATAATATTTTAACCGTCACAGATAATGGTCGTGGTATTCCGGTTAAGAAAAATAGCCAGGGCATGTCCGGTGTTGAGCTTGTGCTGACCAAGGATAAAGCCGGTGGAAAATTTGATCATAACTCCTATAAGGTGTCCGGTGGCCTGCATGGTGTAGGTGTTACGGTGACCAATGCGCTGTCCTCCTGGCTTGAAGCCAGTGTTAAACGTGAAGGCGGTGAGTTTTTTATGCGCTTTGAGAACGGGCGCACTGTTGAACACTTAAAAAAAGTAGCCAAGGTGGGGCCCCGTACACACGGTACAAAGATTCGTTTTTCTCCCAATCCAAGCTATTACGATCGCCCTAAATTCAGAGTACAACAGATCCGCCAACAGGCGATGGACAAAGCTATCCTTATTCCGGGCCTGGAGGTGATTTTCAAAGCGCCGGGGCTTGAGGATGAAAGTTTCTGTTTCAACAATGGCCTGTCTGAATTTATGACCTCGTTGTTCGATGATTCTCCCATTTTTGAATTCACCGGTCAGCTTGGTGATATGGAGAAGGTGCACTGGTATTTTGCTGCTTTTGAGCAGGAGATGCCGATCTATTCCAAGTCTTATGTGAATACCATCCCTACACCACGTGGCGGCACCCATGAGAAAGGTTTTGAAATGGGGATACTCAAGGCCGTGCGTGAATATATTGAAATGCGCCCTGAGTTGAAAAAGACGCTGGGTAAAAAGACCAGGATTGCGGCATCTGATCTGATGACCAACAGCCAGCTTGGTCTGTCGATCTATATTCAGGATGTATCCTTTGAAGGACAGACCAAACAGAAACTCACATCTGGAGAAGCGACCAAGTTTGTCGGTGGTGTGATTCATGATTCTGCTACCTTGTGGCTCAATCGCGATGCCGAAGTCTCTGATGCATGGGTAAAACTGATTATCGATCGGGCCACGGCCAGGGTTGCACTGGAAAGTGGTAAGGCCAAGAAGGTGGATCGTAAAACCTTTACCGGTCGGACACCACTGCCCGGCAAACTGCTGGATTGTCGTAGCAATGATATTGAACACACTGAACTCTACCTTGTGGAGGGTGATTCAGCCGGTGGTTCTGCCAAGCAGGCCAATGATCGTGATTTGCAGGCTATCTTTCCGCTCAAGGGAAAAATCCTCAACTGTGAGGGTGTGACATCTGAAGATGCTGCCAATAGCGAAGCTGTAGCAGATCTTAATACTGCTATTGGAACAGGTATTGGTGAGCACTGCGATGTTGAAAAGCGTCGCTATGGTAAAATCATTGTGATGACGGATGCCGATATTGATGGCTCCCATATTCAGACGCTGCTGTTTACCTATTTCTGGAGGCAGATGCGACCGATGGTGGAAGCAGGGCGCATCTATATTGTGCAGCCTCCGCTGTATGGTGTGACCATAGGTAAACAGAAACATTATGCCCAGAATGAAGATGAACTCGACGGGCTGAAAGCGATGGCGCAGGCCGAGAATAAAAAGATCGAGTATATCCGCTATAAAGGTCTGGGTGAGATGGATCCGCCTGAATTGGCCGAAACCTGTATGGATATTGAAAATCGTATCCTTATTCAGGTCAAACCCGAAGATGCACGCCGTATGGATGCGTTGATGACCAAGTTGATGGGTGATGATGCCGGTCAGCGCAGAGATCTGCTCATGGGTAAGGAGATCGAGGCACCAGAGTTTGTGCGGGGTCAATTTGATGTGGCTGACGGGTCTAATGATGGGACGGATTCGGATGCTGTGATAGACCCCTGCGATGTTACGCAGGAGGTTGAAGACGTCCCCTGTTTTACCCCTTACGAATCGGGTAATAACAACATTGCACCGTTTGAAACGGTATTTCGTGAACTCTATCGCAGTTATGGTCTGAAGGTGGTGGGTGATCGCGCTATTCCTGATGTGCGCGACGGACTTAAACCTGTACATCGGCGTATTTTGTTTGCCATGGAGAAGCTCAAATTACGCTCTGATGCAAAAACCAAGAAAGCAGCCCGTGTGGTCGGTGATGTGATTGGTAAATATCATCCGCATGGTGATTCGGCTGTGTACGGAGCGATGGTGCGTATGGCGCAACCCTGGGTGATGCGTTATCCCTTGGTGCACGGGCAGGGTAACTGGGGCTCGATCGATGGAGATTCGGCCGCAGCTATGCGTTATACCGAAGCCAAGATGACGCCGATTGCAGAGGCTATGCTTACCGCCGATTTGAAAGATGGCATCACCATGTATCAGCCCAACTATGATGATCAGGATAAAGAACCGATGGTGCTGCCTGCACCGTTCCCGCTGGTGATGATGAACTCTTCGACCGGTAACCCTGCGGTTGGTTTTAAAACGGAGATTCCCTCCCATAACCTGACTGAGTTATTGGGAGCCTGCATTGCGATTGCGCAAAAGCGGGCAAGGACAGGGGAGATGGTATCCCCGAGAGATTTTGCCAGTGTACGTAAGCATATTACGGCACCCGATTTTCCGGGCGGCGGTATTATTGCCAACACCCACGAAGAGTTGGAAGCGATGTATGCCACCGGATACGGTAAAATGTTGCTGCGCTCCAAATGGCATGTAGAAGAGTTGCCAAGAGGCATGTGGCAGATCGTGGTGACTGAGATTCCTTACGGTATTGAAAAGTCACCGTTATTGATTGAGATGGGAATGCGCGTATCAGATAAGAGTATTGCCGAATCGCGCCAGTTGCCAATGGTTGAAGATCTACGGGATGAATCCAGTGCCGAAGAGGGTATGCGCATCATCCTGTTCCCGAAATCGAAGAATCTCGATCCTGAACAGATTATGCTACACCTGTTTTCTGCCACCAATCTGCAGGTGACCATTCAGTATGCGACCTATGCACTGGAGAAGTGGCACGATTCAGCCAATGGTGAACGCTACCGTCTGCCGAGCTTGTTCCCGCTGGATAAGATGATTCGCTCCTTCCTTGATTACAGGGAGCAGCTGGTGATGAACCGCTCACAAGTGCGATTGGCTGAGATTATGGCCCGATTACACATCCTTGATGGCTTACTGCTGGCGTATCCGAATATTCGTGAAATAGTCGAAATTATCCTCGATAACGATGAGCCGAAACCTATTATTATGCAGCGATATTCGCTTTCGTTGATTCAAACCGAAGCGATTTTAGCTATTCGACTTTCACAGCTGCGTAAGCTTGAAGAGATGAAGTTGCAGGGCGAACACGACAGACTTAGTGCAGAAGCTGAGGGTCTGCATCAGGTAATTGATGACGGCACTTATCGTTGGAAACTCATTACAGCAGAGCTTAAGGATGCACTCAAACGATTCGGTGATGAACGCCGAACGCTTGTGGATCCCGATGCAGCAAAAGCGCGCACTATGAGCCGTGAGCAGATTGTGGTACGTGAACCGATTACCGCTGTACTTTCCAGACAGGGCTGGCTCAAAGGGATGCGTGGCGCCCATGTGGATGCTTCGACCGTGAAATTCAGAGAGGGTGATAAACTGCTGGATTGGGCTGCCGGACATACCACCGATCAGCTGATTCTAATCGGCAGAACAGGCCGTGCATTCTCTATGCTTGGTGCTGATCTGGCCGGAGGGCGCGGAGCAGGTGAACCTGTTTCGAAAAACTTTGTCTTTAATATCTCCGATGCACCAACACGTATGGTGATGGTGAAACCTGATTCTGAATATCTGGTTGCCACTACTGCTGGTCACGCTTTCCGTGCTATGGGTAGCGGAATGCTGACCGCCAACAAAAAAGGTAAAGCTTTCCTCAACTTCCCGAAAGGCTCAAAACTGCTCTGTATTAAGGGGTTTGGAGAGCACGATGATGCGATTGCCTTCATCGATTCAGAGGGGCGTTTGGGTGTTGTGAAAAAAGATGAGTTCCCGCTGTTGGCTAAAGGTAAAGGACTCACTGCCATAGCCTTGAAAAAAGGCTCCAAAGGCTTGCGTGATGCACTGCCGGTTAATAGTGCTGATGAGATCAGGGTTGGTACGGAAAAGCGTGCTACAACAATATCTTCAGAAGAAATTCTTGAATTCTACATGACCCCAAGGGGTAAGGCTCCGAAGGGTCTTCCGATGGCAGCTGTCAACGGTATGATTGTCACGTGATGATGGTATTTTGAAGCCTGATCAGTGCTGCTTTTTTCTGACCTTTAATAGAAAAATGAGTGCGTTGATGGTTTGATTTTTAGCTGATTCGCTTGGGTAACCACACCATCAACTCGCTTAAGGCGGTGGAGTGCATAAGATATTCTCTCTCTTGTTCGATGACGCGAATCTGTGTTTGGTGCAATAATCTTTTCAATGACCAGCCACTGCTTTCAGAGCCTCCGGATTCATTTTTATCTGACACATATCCCCACATATGCTGCACCGCATTTCTGATGCCGCCCTCATTTGGATGCTCTCGAAGTGCTTCGGTTAACAGCAGGCAGAGTTCATCAAACTCCATCTCTTTGTGTGCGATAGTTTGTCCTATGGATTTGTAGAGATTCGGATCACGCGCCAGCACAGAATATTTATGCTGACTCCAGAGTTGAGCGGGCAAAGTGGGTAGCGGAATGCGTCCGTTCTCTTTATCCATATATTTTGCTGCCAGCAATGCAAATTGTCGAACAGGGGGATCAATATAAATTTCAGGCCACTGCTCTGGGTTCGAGCGGGTAAGCACCGGAGAGCGATCGGTGTAACCACGCAACGCCATTTCACATGCCAGTTGCCGATGCCGTTGTTTCAGTGCCCAACCATAACCGACCCAGCGTAGCGTTTCAGGGTGCCTGGAATAGCCTTTTTTGTTGTGGACAAGCACCGACACTAAACCATGCAATTCTCGATGCTCACCGAGCAGACTCTGGCGATTCAAATAACCGGGGCTAATATCCCAAATTCTCAAGCCTGTAAGCATTCCATTGGCTCACTGTGCATCGATATAGTCATCCAGTCTTGAACACCTTGATCCATCAATAATCACTGAACCCCAGTATCATGTCGTGTTCTAGACTACTGATTGGCGGGATGTTGTTTAAAATATAGGTGAATTCCGCGAATGGTTTATTTCCAGCTATACTCTATGGAGAGAGGGGCATGGGGATGTGTGAAAATCAGCAACTAAACAAACGCTTTCGCTCACTTGATGCGCCACTTTGGCACCTCAATACCTTTGGTGGGGTCACTATGTTATCCGCGATATGCAAATGAATCGAGCTTAACTCTATCGGTTTTGTGTTGAGATGGAGAAATGTATGAAGAAAATGATACGCAAGACGGTATCTGACCCTAGGTTCATAGAAGGTGGAAGTTACGCTTTTGAAAAGCGTGAGCGTAAATATGGTATTCAAATTCTTTAGCGGTGAATTCACCCTCGAATGGTTTATTCTGATGTCTAGGGCTGTGGGTAGTAATTCTCTAGCCAGGCGCTACTGAACTCTGGATTTTTTATATACGCCAGGCGGGCCTGATTGGCTGCTCGTTTGCTGCTGAAGCCGGGAATACGTATGCGATAAAAGGACTTTTTACCAATCGTGACCCAGATCAGTTCGGTTGCAACACCTCTGTTGTCGAGGCTCTCACGTACTTTCTCGGCAATGGCCAAGCTGGAAACTGATGCTAAATTGACTGTCCAAGCCATACGGGTGTTGGCTGGCTGCAGTGCAATCACCTTGCGCGAGATCGGGTCGATATCCAAATGCAGTATGGTGGTAGGGGATGGTATTGTTTGCTTTAGGGACTGAGTTTTCTTCTGCTCCGTAGTGGAGGCCAAAGGCTTACTCTGTTCAGGTGCAACAGTAGGTTCCTGGCTCTGTTGCACTACGGTTTCAGGTTCTACGATCTGATCCGGTGCAACAGCAGCCTCTCCGGTCTGTTGCGCTACGGGTTCAGGTTCTGCGAGCTGATCGGCTGTGATTGCAGGCTCATCACTTTGTTTCTGTGCGGTTGCTGGCTCTGCGGTCTGATCCGGTGCGATAGCAGGCTCTTTGCTCTGTTGCGGTACGGTTGCCGGTTCTCTGAGTTGATCGGTTGCCGTTGCTTGCACTTGGCTGTTTTTTGGAGGCGTGATTACAGTCGGTGTTGTTTGCGGGGCCTTGATGGCAGGCGCAGCCGGTGCTGTTTGTAGGGTGCTTGTCATTGCAATTGGTTGGCTGATATTGATGATGGTATGTGTGTTATGAACATCACCTTTGAGAGTCAGCCACCAGATAGCAGTGACGAGTATGATTAGGGTGACAAAGCCAGTCAGCAGAATTTTTGTTGGGGATGTTGCTGTTTCGGAGGTTCCAGCCATTGCCGGTGCTGTAGACAGCAGCAAAAATTCTTCCTGCTCGGAAATAGGCAAGTCAGTCAGTTCGGGTTCACCGCTGGCTAAGGGCTGAAGACAGCCTTTATCGTTTTCGAAATCATCGCTAAACTGAGCAATGAGCGAATCAAGGTAAGCTGCCTGATCGGCATCCGCTTGTTCACACGATTGTTCCTGTTTATTCCTGTCGGAATTATCTGCGGACACTTGCCCCCTCCACCCTCTGGTTTTCCGTAAGCTGGCGAGTGTTCCACTACTGCGTCAGGATGTCCATGACTCAGCTAGCAGAGGTCATGTCGGTCAGGCAATTGCCTGGTATCTGACGCTGTGCGTCGAAAGCGAAAGGGTCTAAACCGATGGAACGAAATCATGGAACCAGACTCGGTTGATCCGATTGATCGCGCCACGAACTATTGCCAGTCATGCGTATTCTTGTTTGTAGAGCAAAAAAAAACACCCCGCTGTTAGGCGAGGTGTTTAAATAAAAAGTATTACCTTACTTAGGGTAAATATTAGTAGCCTGTGGGCCTTTTGCGCCGTCTTCAATATCAAACTCAACAGCCTGACCTTCAGCTAGAGATTTGAAACCATCACCCTGAATTGCAGAGAAATGAGCGAAAACGTCATCGCCGCCGTCGTCCTGTGCGATAAAGCCGAAGCCTTTAGTGTCGTTGAACCATTTAACAGTACCTGTTGCCATTTTATATATCCTTTAATTAACATTTTTTTGTGCATAACATGTATTTAAAAGTGTTAACATTAAGATCAACTAAGGAACTACCAAATCAGCATAGAAACACAATAAACAATATTTTTTGCGAAGCACATTGTATGTAGTTGAGAGCATTAGGCCAGCAATTTTTTTCAAAACCTCCAATTACCTAGGCTAAACGTTAGAAACTTGCGGGTCTTTTACTACTGACTGACACGGGCTCAAGATCGTTGAAGGCATGATCGAGCATCTTTCCTGAACTCATACCCGGTTCCCATGCAACCATTCCAATACGGATTTCTTCCAGAGTGGGTGCAATCTCTATGTGTGCCAACAGGCTGGCTTGTAGGCGTTTGATGGCCAGACGTGCGCCTTTACTATCCGTGGACGGTGCGACTACGACAAAGGTCTGTTTGTCGTACCGGGCCGGAATATCAACCAAACGTAGTTGCTGGCATAGCTCAGTAGCAATATATGTCAGTTGTCCTTCGAGCACAGCTTCTGTCTGCGCAGGTACTTTCAATAGTAGAAGTGACAATGGCAGTTGGGTGCGGGCAGCTAGATCAATATGGTACTGCAACTGCTCCAGTGCAAAGTGGCGTCCCTCAATAGGGTTGGTCTGCTCAATAGACGGTTCCCGACCGCTGGCCAAAAATGCCGAGACATGATGGTGTGCATAGAGGCGGTAAACAAGCAGGGCGACTGCGGAAAGCAGCAAGATCACGGCTAATAATCCATACAGACCCACCGCTTCAATCACCTTAGTGGCCAGAATGCCCAAACCATGACTGGCAAAATAGATTAGTAGAGCCCATGAGATGCAGTTGATCAGCTGCAATATGCTAAAACGAATGGTGGTGATGGTAGAGCAACCAAACAATACAGCCGAGATCAGGCGCATGCCGTATAAATACTGGCAGATAAAAACCGACCAGTTGGCATATTTATCCATCACGATATTGGCTTTGGGATAGTGTCTGCGTAGAAATGGTACCGCATCGATCAGCTCCATGCCGCGCCAACGACCAATGAAAAAGAAAATCATATGTGCAACAAAGGTACCCGCCGCGGCATAGGTGATAACCCAGTGCGCTTGCATGAAACCGTTGCTCACCAGTACGGATGCAGCCAGCAGGAATATTTCGCCTTCAATGAACATCGAAACAAAGATAGCCAGATAGCCATATTGATCGATAAGGTTGCGGGCAAATTCACTTTCCATATTTTGTGCCTCTCTGTATGGCTGCGTTTATTGGTTGATCCGTTAGGTACGGCACTATTCCATATTTGCTACATGAAGACGAGGATTTTAGCGTGGATTTAGAGGTCTTGAGTCTATACCCTCTGTTCAGGCATGTGATTATTGCGTTGTATTGGTAGTTGACGGTTGAGCTTCTATTCAATGATATGATGGAATCTGGTTTGATGCCTTGTTGATTGAAGGCGACAGATCTGTTGGCAAACATTGAAGACATTGTTTAGATGGCAAAAAAAAACACCCCGCTGTTAGGCGAGGTGTTTTAAAGAAACGGTTACCTTACTGAGGGTAAACGTTAGAAGCCTGTGGGCCTTTTGCGCCGTCTTCAACATCAAACTCAACGTTTTGACCTTCTGCTAGAGATTTGAAGCCGTCACCCTGAATTGCAGAGAAGTGTACGAACACATCATCGCCGCCATCATCTTGAGCGATAAAGCCGAAACCTTTAGTATCATTGAACCATTTAACAGTACCTGTTGCCATTTTTTAACATCCTTAATTCATTTAATTTGTGCATAACATGTATTTATAAGTGTTAACATTAAGATCAATCAAGGTGTTACTAAATCAGCCTAAAAAACACAATAAACAATATTTTTGCGAAGCACAGTATATCCAGTTTAAAGCACTATGCTAGAAAAAACTTTATCAACTCCTAAGCCGGCTGCAATTCGCGTCTTGATTGTAGCATCGAAGAAGGGGATAGAGTCCGTCTGGTTCTTGAATATTCAACGAAAAAAGATGCCTAGAACAAGATCAAGGTGTTTAACATTCAATTGTTTTTATTTTATATCAGAGACGCATGCAGCCCGTTATTTTGAGCTGTCGGTTTATGGTAAGAATCAGGAAGAAAAGAAGGTTTTTTGTGTTGTGAATGTAAACACATATACTCGCGGCATTCATGGATACTCACGTGCCGCAGCAGCCACAGCCAGATCAAATGAGCCAACTCTCATCAGCAATTCAATCCTGTGCGAAGGGGCGGCAGGGTGGCTTTCGCAATCGTTTAAAGCGTATGCGTATCCGCTTGAAACAGAACAAGAATATTGCACAGGGTTTTGATGCTCTGGTGAAGGATGTGGCGCTATCTAAGCAACAGTTAGCTGAGAGAAAGCATCACATGCCACGTGTGACGTATCCTGAATCATTGCCCATCTCTCAAAAGCGCGCATTGATCTCTGATGCGATTAGAAAGCATCAGGTGGTGATTGTAGCCGGGGAAACAGGATCGGGTAAAACGACCCAGATTCCTAAAATATGTCTGGAGTTAGGGCGCGGTATTCACGGCATGATAGGGCACACGCAACCCAGACGCATTGCGGCGCGTAGTGTGGCGACACGTATTGCAGAAGAACTGAATTCACCACTTGGAAAAGATGTCGGCTATAAGGTGCGCTTTTCAGATCACACTCAGAGCAATACCTACATTAAATTGATGACAGATGGTATTCTACTGGCTGAAATTCAGCGTGATCCGAAGCTTTTGCATTATGATACGATCATTATTGATGAGGCGCATGAGCGCAGTTTGAATATAGATTTTCTGCTGGGTTACCTTAAAAACATGCTACCTAAACGACCGGACCTGAAAGTGATTGTTACTTCGGCCACTATCAATACTGAGCGCTTCTCAATGTTTTTTAATAAGGCTCCGATCATAGAGGTCTCAGGCCGTAGTTATCCGGTGGATATTGAATATAAACCGGTTGTGGTAGATGAAGCCAATCCCGATAAAGACTTTTTAAATACAGTGATCCATGCGGTGGATGAAGCTGAATTGCATGATCCTCTAGGTGATATTCTAATTTTTTTACCGGGCGAGCGGGAAATTCGCGAAACCACCCATGCATTGCAACAGCACAGCATGCGCGAAACTGAAATCCTGCCACTTTATTCACGTCTTTCTCCCGCTGAACAGGACAGGGTGTTTAAAACTCATCGAGGGCGGCGCATTGTATTGGCAACCAATGTGGCTGAAACATCATTGACGGTGCCTGGTATCAGGTTTGTGATTGATTCCGGGCTTGCACGTATTTCCCGTTATAGCAGTCAGAGCAAGGTGCAGCGTTTGCCCATTGAGCCGATCTCACAAGCCAGTGCCAATCAGCGAGCCGGACGCTGCGGGCGTGTTGCGGCTGGACTCTGTTTCAGACTTTATGCGGAAGAAGATTTCAATAATCGCCCTGAACATACCGATCCTGAAATTCGCCGCACCCACTTGGCCAGTGTGATTCTTCAAATGACCAGTTTAGGCCTGGGTAATATTCACGATTTCAGCTTTATGGAACCACCTGAAAAACGGGCTATCTCTGATGGCTATCGTTTGCTGGAAGAGCTACAGGCCATTGAGAAAGAGCAGCTTACACCGATGGGTAAACAACTGGTGCGTCTGCCGGTTGATCCTCGTCTGGCGCGAATGCTGATTCAGGCGGATAGAGAACGCTCCTTGCATGAAGTATTGATTATTGTGGCAGCTCTATCGGTTCAGGATCCACGTGTTCGGCCCACTGAATCACAGAAGCAGGCCGATGAAAAACATCGACTATTCAGTGATAAAACATCGGATTTTTTATCATGGGTTAAACTCTGGGATTGGTACCATGAACAGTCCAAACATTTGACTCGCTCCAAACTGAAGAAAGTTTGTCAGCAACATTATTTGGCGTATATGCGTATGCGTGAATGGCATGATTTGCATGGTCAGTTATTGTCGGTGATTGGTGAGTTGAAGATGAAGCCTAATCAGCAAGCTGCAAAGCCTGATGAGGTACATAGAGCTATATTGGCCGGGCTATTGAGTCATATTGCGCTTAAACATCCTGAAAAAGGTTTTATGGGGGCGCGCAATTTGAAGCTGACGATTTTCCCCGGTTCTCCGTTGGCTAAAAAACCACCACAGTGGTTAATGGCCGGCTCGTTGGTGGAAACATCGCGTCTGTTTGCGCGCAGTATTGCTCCGATTCAACCAGAGTGGTTGGAAGCGTTGGCACCGCATTTGATTAAACGGCAGTACAGTGAACCGCACTGGTCATCGAAGTTGGCGCAGGTGTCGGTATTTGAGAAGGTGACATTGTATGGTTTGGCCATCGTGCCTAAGCGCCGAACCCACTTTGGATCGATTGATCCGGTGGTTTCGCGTGAGCTGTTTATTCGGCATGCACTGGTGCATTCTGAATATCATACCAGCGGACAATTTTTCAAACATAATCAGCGTTTACTCAAAGATATTGAGGGAATGGAACACAAAACCCGGCGTAGAGATCTGTTGACAGAAGAGCAGGTACGCTTTGATTTTTTTGAGGCACTGCTGCCGGAACATATCTGTACAGGAAAGCTGTTTGAGCAGTGGCGTAAACAGGCTGAACAGAGTCAGCCGCGAATGCTATTTCTTAGCAAAGAGATTCTGTTACAAGATGCAGCTGCATCTGTGGATGCACTGCAATACCCCAACTTTATTCAAATCGGCGAATTGAAACTCAAGCTCAGCTACCATTTTAATCCTAGCCATAAAGCTGATGGTATTACCTTGCGTGTCCCGATGCTGGCACTGGGGCAGCTTGAGGCTAATCGCTTTGAGTGGTTGGTGCCGGGTATGCTGGAGGAGAAACTTGCGCTGTTGATTAAGGGACTGCCCAAATCGTTGCGTAAAAACTTTGTGCCAGCACCAGCTTTTGCCAAAGCATGTGTGGATAGCATGGTGATGGTAGAGGGTTCGCTATTGCTGGCTTTTGCCCGAGAATTAAAACGTATGACCGGAGTAGAGATTTCCAGCAGTGACTGGAACCTGGATGTGTTGCCAAAACATCTCTCCATGAATTTTTCTGTACTCGATGAGCACGGCACCAGCATTGCCCAGGATACTAACCTACAACTATTACAACATAGGTATGCCATGCAGGTGCGTGATAACCTGCAACAGAATGCATCGGAATCGGATATCACGCGCACAGGCATTACCCGTTGGGATTTCGATGTCTTGCCGGATGCTATCCAGCGCCAGCAAGGGCGTTCGTTGATGCAGTTTTCCCCTGCTTTGGTTGATCACGGGCAGAGCGTCTCCATTGAACTGTTTGAAAGTCAGCATGCAGCCAATAAGGCCATGCTTGCAGGGATGCGACGGCTGATCATGTTAAGCCTACATGCGCAGGTGAAACTGTTGAAAAAGAGTATGCCGAAAAAGCGTGAGATCAGTCTCTATTATGCCACCATTGGAAAAAATGAAGCATTGTTAGAAGATATGATCTGTAACGCTTTTGATGCGGTGTTTTTAAACGATGACGAGCTGCCTCGTAAACAATACGATTTTGAACATCTGATTCAAACCAGAAAATCAAAAGTAGTGGCACAGGGCGAGAGGGTTGCGGGCTGGGTGTTTGAGTCGCTTCTTGCCTATGCATCGTTGCAACAATCGATTGCGAGTGTGCGTGCGGCAGCACTCAAACCTGTGGTGGATGATATTAAAGCTCAAATGGAGAATCTGATTTATGCAGGTTTTGTAGCGCAGACACCAGCGCAGTGGCTGGAGCACTTGCCACGTTTTATTCAAGCTGCAGAGATAAGGCTAGGCAGGGCAGGGCTCAATCTCAAACAGGATCAGTTCAATGCACAGGCTGTACAGGCTCTATGGCATGCATATCAAACTGAAATCAAAGAGCGCCAGAAGCAAAATGAAAACGTTGATTCCCTGAGTGAATTCCGCTGGCTGTTGGAAGAGTTAAGGAGTGCACTGTTTGCCCAACAGTTGAAAACCTCGGTGCCTGTTTCAGTTAAGCGTTTGCAGAAACGGTGGAAGGAAATCATACAATAATGCACCTTCGGTATAATGGTGATGGTCAATGTGTATGCTGCAAAGATGACTATTTCAGAAATTACTTGATACATGCGAAATTGGGTAGAAAGTTATCTCATCGGACACAAATAGTTTTGGAATGAAAATTGCTATACATCCTATATATTGATGGATGAATCATTGTGAACAGGGGGCTTGCATGTCAATAACTGATCAGGAGACGCTAAAACAACCGTTTTTGCTACTGACTGATGCCAGTAATCGTATGCATGCTTCTCTCGATATTGCCGAGATCACACGTATTGCTATTTCATCAGCCATGCTTTTGGTGCATGCCAAAGCTGCCACTTCGGCTCTGATGATTGATAATGCACTGGCCTTCTCTGAATTTAGTGATGGTAGTAACTGGCAACCTTTGCCGTGTCGCCTGGCTTTGGAAGAAGAGTGGGTGGATGATCTGATTAAAACACGCAGATCATTTATTGTATCCGGCAGTGATGATGTCAGTGCTTTTGATCTGCATATGGGGCAAACAGTACCCGTTTCAGATCACCTGGTTGTTGTGCCAGTGATTGGTAAAGAAGAAGATCTACTGGCCTGTCTGCTGATTTTTGATGCAGATGCATCCTTGTTTGATGATCAGTCCAGAGCGTTGCTGGAGAGTCTGGCATCAATAATGTCTATCGCTATCGAGAATAGTATTCTGTTGGCTGAAAGCCGCACAATTGAGATTGATTTAGAGAAGTCTGTTGCCACTTATCGTACGTTGGTGGAGCAGATTCCTGCTATCACTTATATCGCAAGTTTGGATCGCGGTCGTATTCTATTTGTCAGCCCACAAATTGAAGGCATTTTAGGGTATAGTCAGAATGATTTTTTGGCCAATCAGGAAATATGGTCACAACAGATTCATGATGATGATCGAGATCGGGTGCTTTCAGAGGTGAAACAGAGTCTTAAAGATAATATTCCTTTTCATTCCGAATATCGCATTTGTTCAAAAGATGGTAACTACCTTTGGGTGCAAGATGCAGCATCCAAGGTGGTTGATCACGAACAGGATCTATATTTCCAGGGTGTTGTGCATGATATCTCCGAGCGTAAAGAATCTGAGGAAAGATTAATGCAAATGGCGCATTTTGATCAATTGACGGGGTTGGCGAATCGAGGGTTATTTCATGATCGGCTTGACCAGGTTGTAGCGCATTCAAAACGTCATCAACAGAAATTTGCCGTGTTGTATCTGGATCTGGATGGTTTTAAAGCTGTGAATGATAATCTTGGCCATCAGGTTGGTGATGATCTGTTGATAGAGGCTGCACGCCGTCTAAAAAGTAAGGTGCGTGAAGTGGATACGGTGGCGCGCATGGGAGGTGATGAATTTACCGTTATTCTGGATGATGTGCATTGCCTTGAAACTATTCAAGTGATTGCCAATAAACTTATCCAGGCTATTGCTGCTCCTTATCAACATATGGGAGACACACTTCAGGTAACCATGAGCATGGGTATCGCTGTTTATCCAGAGGATAGTGCAAATCGTGATCTGTTAATAACTGCTGCAGATAATGCTATGTATGCTGCAAAAAATAGTGGAAAGAATCGTTACTGTTTTCATCAGCGTGAAAAATAATAGCGCAAGCGGTGCTGCTGCTGTTTCATATCAAGCTTTAAAAAGATAACAAATGAGCTTAATGATGCTCCGAGCATGATTATTTTACTTGATTACCTTTTTGATTATACAGATCGATTAGTTTGGATTCCAATGGGTTGCTGTTCCCCTCCTGTGTCGCCTGACGCGCTTCTTGGGAGATAGAGGCTTGATCTTGAACATTAGGGGCAGGCTTAGAATTACCAGCAGGCACTTTTGCAGTCGTAGATTGCGACTGCTGAAGCAGGCGAGTGATGAAACCATCTGCAGGTAAAATAGAAAGTGCCATACACATCTCCTTATTCATTTATTGTAGAAACATTCTTAATAGTTTTTCTACAATAGTATCCATCGGTTGAATATAGGCGGACTTTAGAGTTTCTTGTGTTTTATTATCCGCTTTGAAATTAAATATACAGCATAGTATTACATTATCTTTTAATATTATGATGTTGGACACGTTGCTCTATTTTTTATCCATTAAATTGCCAGTATGTATCAAGAGGAATGATAAATATGAAAAGAGCTGAGATGACGCTCTTTGGCACTATTTAGTTTGATGAGCATATCTTGACGCGCTATTATTTTTTGAAAGCGTCAGATCCTCATTACCCCTATCAGTTAATATCAATCTACGATTAATTTCAATGAGATTACGTATGATATTGTAAGCATAGCTACTGTCGTTCATTAAAGAGATCGCCATATCGGCGGTGATTTGACCACGACGAATCATACCATCCAACCGACGGTGCAATAGTTCATCATTTTTTTCAAGCATACGATCCAGTGCATCATGCGTTAAAGTGGATTGTTCCTGATCTCTTATTTTTTCAAGGCGACGCAACACCTTGGCGATACGTCTGCGAATCTGATTGTACTCTTTTCGAATATCCGGATTCATGGATGCCATAAAACCAAGCATGTTTTTTTGCAGGTGTTTGACATCTTTTAACATCAGAATAATGGCTTGATTGCAAAAACGAATATTGTCTGTTTGCGGAGATGTATTGGTGTCGTTGGGCATACGGTTAATGAAGTAGAGTAGGGCGCGATACAGGCTTTTGATATAATGATCATAGGCGTCATCAACATCGTAATCATCGGGAGTATTTCGTCTCTTGATCACACTTTTGAGTTTTTCATCAGAGAAGACATCTTTCTTTGTCAGTGACAGGCCACGGACAATAATTTCAGTTGCTTTAGCGTAAATATGCAGTGTTTCAAGACGTATTGCCTCAACCGCAGTGTCACTGAATTCCAGGGCTGAATCATTAAGGTGTTTCGGTTTGGCGAAGTGATCGGGTTCTGCCTGGATGATGCGCTCGAGAAAACCAACCAGCCGGTTAATGAATGGTACCATGACGATGATACCGATCAGATTGAATAGGGTATGAAACAGAGCCAATTTGAGTGTGTAATCATTTGCAGCAATGCCAGCATAGCCGCTGATCACTTCTACTGCCTGCATCAGTGGTTGCATCAAGACAATGGCAATAAGGCCCGTTACAGCATTAAAAATAAGATGGGCGCCGGCCAGACGTTTGCCTTGCTCATTAGAGCTTAGAGATCCGAGAATGGCTGTGATGGTAGTGCCAATATTGGCACCAATAGCCAGGGCCAGTGCATTTTCATAGGTGATCTGTTGGGCTGCCAGAGCTGTGATGATTAATACCAGAGTGGCATGGCTGGATTGCATGATGACTGTTGCGGCAACACCGATCAGGGTAAACAGTAGCAAACCACGATAACCTGCAACGGCATATTCAGTAAGCTGAATGGTATCTTTAAATGCTTCAAAACCCTCTTTCATATAATGAATGCCAAGAAATAGAAAACCTAGCCCTAATAACACATAACCAATGCCTTTGAGTTGGCGTGACTTTTGAAACAGGAGAATGACACCAAATACCAGCATCGGCATGGCATAGGCTGATATTTTTACCTTCAGTCCGAAACCAGCCACCAGCCATGCACCTGTTGTTGTGCCCAAATTCGCACCAAAGACGATGCCGATGCCTTGTGCTAACCCAATCAGACCAGCACCAAGGAAGGAGATGGCAATCACACTGACCAGAGAGCTGGACTGCATGATAGTCGTGGTGAGAACGCCGAAACTCAGACTTTTCCAGAGTTTGTTGGTGCTGCGTTTGAGCAATTGTTCAAGTACGCCACCGGTAAATGCTCTGAAACCTTCTTCCAGGGCCAGCATGCCGAACAGAAATATAGCAATACCAGCAGCGATCTCTTTGAAGTCCGGGCTAATCCAAAAACCGTATGCCAAAACGATAAAAATCGTCGGCAGTAACACTTTACCCAACACACTTTTTAGCACGTCATTGATCTCCGAATCATTTTTTCCCATTCAGGTGAAGATGGGGAATGCTCTATTGTGATGATATTACAATTGGGCATTGTAAAGTCTATCTGCATGTTGATTATAAAAAGTTGAAGCATCGTATGCTATTGTCAGGAAAGGTGCTTAACAGGATGATAAAACGATCGTAAAAGTGTGATGTATATCATATTTATCTGCTTAAAATAATGAATATTTGCGATATGATGACTATTTCTCCGACAATGCAGGATCAATACAGACCCGCCATAGCCCCCCGTTCCATATTACCTGCAATAAGACCGCTACGTCTCAAACATGTGTTGCTTGTCGCGTTGGCCTTGATGCTTAGTTGGCAGCTTTGGTTATTTATACAGCTATTTGAATTACGTAATGAAAACCCACAGATGAGTGCATTTATGGAGCAAGAATTGGAACTTAAGCGGGTAGAAAACCCAGAAGCCATACTGCAACAACAATCCATTACGTATGCACAAATGCCCTTCAATTTGAAACGTGCTGTAATAGCTTCAGAAGATGCTGCATTTTTTAATCACAATGGATTTGATTGGAAAGCGATCCAATCTGCGCTTGAGAAAAATGTTCAGGCAGGGCGAATCACAGCTGGAGGTTCAACCATTTCCCAACAGTTGGCTAAAAATCTGTTCCTTTCCGGTGAGCGTTCAATGTTTCGCAAAGGAGAGGAGATGATCATTACCGCGATGCTTGAAGCTATACTCTCTAAACAACGTATTCTTGAGCTTTATTTGAACTATGCAGAGTGGGGGAATGGTATCTACGGAGCCGAAGCTGCAGCGCAACATCATTTTGGTGTATCGGCTGCGAACCTTACCGACTGGCAGGCTGCGCGCCTTGCCGCAATTCTACCAAACCCACGTTATTATGATGGTCACCGTACTGAAGGCATGTATAAAAAAGCAGAAATCATTCTCAATCGCATCCCAAGCATTCGTATTCCTGCATAAAGAGACCTACTAGGTATCATCAGGGCTAACTTTTTCTTTAGTATATATTTAATATTAATATCAAAATCAAAAGAGTAACAAATATCAGAAATAAGGAATAAAACAGAGGATGATGAAAGCGTTCTAAGAGATTTTGTCATTACAATACGTTGTTTTTGCTTGAATAAGATTATTTATACTATTTACTGCTTAAAAAATTACTATTTCATACTCACTTACGTTATGATGCGGCTCCAAATTGCATCATGAAGCCAGCTATATTTACAACATGACCTCAGGTGAATGATTTTCTTAACCAAGGACACGACGACAATGACTGAACTGAACCCATTACGCGAAATACCGACTCAGAACATTTTTAAGAAAGGAGATGTTTTTGTCCTTTTTGGTGAACTCTTTGGCCGTGGTTATGTGAATGGTTTGATCGACCAGGCTCGCGATGCCGGCATGACGATTGTAGGCATCACCGTTGGTCGCCGTGACGAACATAATAAATTACGTTCGCTTACTGATGAAGAGTTGAGTATTGCTGAAGAAAACCTTGGTGGGCGCATCATTAATATCCCCATGATGGCAGGCTTTGATCTGGATGCCGCAGAGGGTGAAGCTACACCTACCGATCTGCTATCCAGCATGACTATCAAAACATGGCAGGATGAGAAACTCGACTGGGATCATATTGAGGCTTGCCGTGAAGTTGGTGTAAAGCGTTTTAAAGATTCACTGGCTCAGGTTGTTGCGCAGTTAGATGGGGTTATTCCCGATGGCGCTAACGCCTATTTTGCCCATACCATGGCCGGTGGCATTCCCAAGGTAAAAGTATTTCTGGCTATTGCCAACCGTATTTATAAGGGCCGTGGTGCGCGTTTTATGTCCTCCCGTACACTGCTTGATAGTGATCTGGGTAAGTTTATTTTGAAGAATTTTGATGAGGTCTCAGCCAATACCTTTCAATATCTGATTGAAGCAACAGATGCATTGCGTAACCGCCTGGAAAACAGCGGAGGTAAGGTCTGTTATAGTGCCTATGGATATCATGGCACTGAAATTTTGATTAATGATGCATATCAGTGGCAGAGCTATAGCAATTATACGCAGGGTTATGCAAAAATGCGTCTGGAATCGATCGCCGAGGCAGCCTGGGAAAGAGGTATTAAAGCAACAGTATTCAATTGTCCGGAGATTCGTACCAACTCTTCCGATATTTTTGCCGGTGTAGAGCTATCGCTGTTCCCACTGCTTATCTCATTAAAGAGAGAGAATGGTGGCCAGTGGGCAGAAAGCCAGTGGGAGCAATGCCGTGAACTGCTGGCAGAAGGCCATTCACTGGAAGAGTTATTACAGACTATTGAAGACTACAATGCCAACGGTGTGATTACCGAGTTCCGCAATTACCAGTCATGGCCAATGGATAATAATGAAGCGCTGGCTGAAGTGATGGTTGGTACTTCAGGTAATATCACGGCTCTTCATAAAGATAACAAAGCATTGATCACAGAACATCTGAGTGGCTTGGTACTGGAGGGTTCTGGTCCATTGATGTTTCATCAGATGTCTGCTCCATTGGCACCTGTACTATGGTTAAATCACGACATCATTGCTAAAACACTCAATGAGATGCACAGCGCTGATTAAATAGATTTTAGGGGCACTGAAAACGCAGTGTTTTCTGTTTAGAGTTGTGTTCCTGATAACTGGTCAACATGCTGTAATGCTCAGTAGCAGTGTGCTTGCTGATTACGCACAAGCATGGTTTGGTGCTTTTCATAGAGAATATATATATAAATATTTTCAGGTACTAGTGCAGAGAGCTTGATCTCATATATGGTTTCAATGTTTTGAGGTTTGAAAAACAGTATTTTTTCAAATTTAGGCTATAATGTTTTAAATACCTTCGTAAGCCTTATCATGTCGTTTTCGTAGGTTTTTTTGGAGAGGGTGCATTGGGATATTCAAGAGGACAGTCAGCGTTGCGTATTGACCTGGTATTAGCCCTTGATGTTAATGTATGCGATCTGATCAGGTGGCCAGCTAACAGCAACGTAGATAGTTCAATGACCTGTTCCAACAAGCAAATCTTGGGTTGATGCGTCTTTTTTTAAAAAATAGCTACCGTATTTTATGTGGCTGCCTATTGGCACTACTGCTATCACTTCATCCCATCGGTTCATCGATTGCTGCTGAAAAAAACAGGGCCGGCATCAGTGATCTTAAAGCAGTATATGTGTTTAACTTTATTCGTTTTACAGAATGGCCAACGAGTAATGTCCACCGAAAAGGTATCTCAATTAATGTCCTGTCTGAAGAAGACGTGTATGACAGACTGAAAAGCATTATAGCCAAGCCTGTCGCTAAAGATCTGGGGCTCAGTGTACAATCATGCAAGCAGGATCGTTGCATACACAACAGTTCGGTTCTCTTTATCGGGGAATCAGGCAGGCAGCATTTCAAGCAGTTATTAAAACAGCTTGAAGGAGAGGCTGTTCTTACCATTTCAGATATTCCCGGCTTTGCTGAGCAAGGTGGAATGGTCGAAATTAAATATCACAACAAGAAACTCACCTTTGTCGTCAATTTGCAGGCAGTGAAACGTGCTGGATTTTATATCAGTGCGCAGTTGCTGCAATTGGGTGAGATAGTTGGGAGGGATAATGAATAGAAATTCTACTTCTATCCAACGTCAGCTCCAGCTCTTTTTTGTCGTAACACTGACACTAACTATGATGATCATGGGTGGTGTGTGGCTTAGTTATAATCAGGTGTTACTGGAAGAAGAAGCTGAGCGGGTGCTGATAGTTGAGAGTGACATCATAGGGGCTGCCGCCAGACCTGCTTTGATGTTTAACGATCAACGCATGGCCGGAGATTTATTGCAGGCTATGAAATTCGACCAGGATGTCACTGTAGTGAAACTATTCACTTATGATGGTAATGCCTTGTTTACCTATAAAGCAGCAGGCGACGCTGCAGAGATAGATCAATCCATTAACTTTCAGAAAGAACAGAGCAGCTCTTATCAAGGAGGTAAGTTGCATCTGTATCGTGTTGTGGAGCATAAAGGTGAACCTGTAGGTGTAATCTATCTCCAATCCAAGCTTACCCACTTGCAGGCAAGCTGGTACACAGGTCTGATTATAGTAGTGATGGTGATGGTTGGCTGTCTGTTGATGGGCTTACTGCTGGCATGGCATCTGCAGAAAAGAATTGCCAGGCCAATCAGTGCCTTGGCTAAAATCATGAGAGAGATGGGTAGCAGTCAAAATTATATGCTCAGAGCAGATGAAATGACGTATAATAGTGAGACGAAAGATCTATTGATCGGTTTTAATCAGATGGCCGAAAAGATTCAGCAGAGTTTTCAAACCATTGAACAGAATCATGCCCGTTTGAAAGAGAGTGAAGCGCGCTTCCGCAATATTGTTGAGCTTGCACCTGTACCTGTGATCATCACCCGCAGAGATGGTATTGTGTTATTTCATAATCGTGCTTCAACTGCGCTATTTGATATCGATGATAAAGTTGGTATGCAGTACAATACATCAGATTTTTATCGTTATACGGAAGACCGGCAGCGCATGCTGGAGAAACTGCAACAGGATGGCGAGCTGCATAGTCAGGAGTTGGAGGTACTCAAAACAGACGGTAGTCCTTTCTGGATTTCGCTATCGATGACGCCAATGTTTTTTGAAAACGAACAGGTGTTATTCAGTGCATTTGTTGATATTACAGATCAGAAGACAGTAGAACAAACACTGGAGAGGAATAACCTTCAGTTGGAGCAGAGGGTTGTTGAACGAACCGAAGCCTTACAGGTAGCTAAAAACGATTTGCAGTCCACGCTGGATAATATGATTGATACATATTATCGACTGCAGCCTGATGGTGTTGTGCAATGGGCATCGGCTTCTGTGTACGCATTGCTTGGATATGAATCAGAAGAAATCACAGGTCTCTCTGTTCGAAAGCTGTTGATTGAAAAAAAAGAGTATTTACAAGTGATGTCTGATTTTAAACAACATGATAGTGCCGTTATAAAAAACTTAAAGTTGCAGTTAAAACATAAACTTGGACATAGCATTTGGATTTCAGCATCCGTACATATCATTGTGAATAAGCAGGGTGAACCCATAGCTATTGAAGGTGTAGCGCGCGATATTAGTGAGGTAGTGAAAGCCGAAAAACAAAAGCATGAGATGGATAGCAAGATGGCACATGTGCAAAGACTTGAATCACTGGGGGTGCTCGCCGGTGGTATTGCTCATGATTTCAATAATATTTTGGCTGGTGTGATGGGAAATGCAGAACTGGCAAAATTGAATATGCAGGAATTTGATCTGCCGGAACAACAGGAATTAACAAATATTCTGGAAGGGTCAAATAGGGCTGCTGACCTGTGCAAACAGATGCTGGATTATTCCGGGCAGGGTGGATTTATTAATCATGATGTAAATATGACCTTGCTTGTTGAGAAAGCGCTGCAGCTGATTGATATCACTGTGCCGAAGAATATTTCTCTCAATCTTGATCTGTCCAATAGTTTACCTCCTGTCTTTGCCGATAAAACGCAGATGCAGCAGGTCATCATGAACCTGGTCAGCAATGCTGCGGAAAGTATTGCTAAAGAAAAAGTGGGGAATATCACAATCTCCACACGCTTGATTGAGGCTGATAAACAGGCATTGGAAAGCAGATATATTGATGAGCAATGTAAACCAGGTGCTTATGTGTTACTTGAGGTGCGGGATGATGGTTGCGGTATGGACAGTGAAACGCAGAGCAGACTGTTTGAACCATTCTATACTACCAAATTTGCAGGGCGAGGGCTGGGGATGAGTGCTGTACTGGGTATTGTGCGCTCTCATGACGGCTCTCTACAGCTTAGCAGTGCTGTGGGTAGCGGCACCTGTTTTAGAGTATTACTTCCTGTTAGTCGTAACACTGCAGTGGAAGATGTTAAAATAGATGAAGATCTCACCTGTATGAGGGATGATCTTTCTGCCACGGTATTAGTTATTGATGATGAACTCATGATTAGAACTGTTGTTGAGAGGTTATTGATCAGACTTGGCTGCAAAGTCATTCTGGCTGCTGATGGAAAGCAAGGTATAGAGGCGTATCAACATCACAAAGATGAAATCAGCATTGTTTTACTGGATATGATGATGCCGGTGATGGGTGGCAAAGAGACGTTAAAACGATTGAAAGCGTTGAATGCAGCATTGCCGATCTATATTTGTAGTGGTTATGGTAATGAAAATATTTCAGATCAGTTTAATGCAGTCCAACCTGATGGCATTGTACTGAAACCTTTTACACTAAAACGCTTAACTGAAGTGTTGGAAATAAATACCATTTAAAGCGCATAAGCTTTGGCATGGTTGAGGGATGCTGTCGATATTTTTATCCGTTGCCGCTATCATGCGGCAGGGATTTTGGGGCATTGTAAAGACAGGGGGAAAAAATGAAGCGGATTGTACTGTGCTGGATGCGCATTCGGGTATTGCTACCATTGATGGCCGCTGTGGGAATCAGTGCGATACCAGCAGTCAGTGCAGAACGGTATTCTGCGGATGATCTACTCTCCATGAAGTTTGAAGAACTGGTCAATGTGAAAGTTACGACCCTATCAAAGCGTGAAGAGCGCTATATGGCAACAGCAGGCGCGGTATTTGTCATCACCAACGAAGATATTCGACGCTCTGGCGTGCGTAGTATTCCAGATGCCTTAAGACTAGCTCCAGGCTTGCAGGTATCTCAAACCAATGCCAATCAATTTCAGGTAGGTATTCGTGGCCAGACTGATTTCTGGACAGATCTGTTGTTGGTCATGGTGGATGGCCGTCCTATTTATAACACCACATTCTCAGGTGTATGGTGGGTGGCTCAAAATTATCCCTTAGAAGAGATTGAACGTATTGAAATTGTGCGTGGCCCGGGTGGTGCTATCTGGGGATCGAATGCCGTGAATGGCGTGATCAATATTATTACCAAAAAAGCTGGTGCATCTCAGGGTTTACGCATTACTGCAGGTGAAGGCAGTGAAGAAACGGGCTTTGGTAATATTAGCTATGGCGCCAGCAGTGGGGACGTTGATTACAGATTGTATGCCATGCGTGAAACCCGCGAGGGTGGACTCTCCGGCAATGGACTCAATGATATGCCTGACTTCAGACGTATGAAACAGCAGGGCTTTCGCCTTGACTGGAACGCGAGTGCTTCTACCAAGGTTTCTCTGCATGGCGATGCATATCAGATCCACAGTGGTCAATATGGTACATGGATGCCAAATCCGACGGTGGGAAGTGCATCAAATGCTCAAATAAACTCCTTAAATGGGTTTAGTGGCAAAAATATTGTATCACGTGTGGAAACTGATATTGCTTCAAATGTCAGTTTAAAAGGGCAGTTGTTTTACGACCAGTATAAGGTGCATACTCAAATTATCCGTGAGAAAAAAGAGACCTTTGATGGTGACTTCCAGATTGATTTCAGCAATATTCTGAATCAGAACATCTCTTTGGGTACAAATATTCGTCGCTTGCGTTCTCACTTTAACAATACACCGCAGTTTCAGATGCCAACACGTACAACCGGTATAACATCTTTTTTTATCAATGATGAATTGGCACTGTTTGACGGCATGTTTCGTATCATTGGTGGTCTGAAGTTGGAGAAGAACTCTTATACAACATGGGAATCACAACCAAGTATTCGTACCATTGTGTCCAATGATAACTGGGCAGTATGGGCATCGGCATCAAGAACAGTGCGTACACCCAATGATATGGAGAATGGTTTATCGTGGAATCGTAAGGCATCTGGTTGGTGTACGCCCCCACGCGCATGTCTTGTCAAACAGACTGGCGATGGCAGAGCCAAGAGTGAGCATGTGAAGTCCTATGAAGTGGGTGCGCGTTTGCGGCCAACTGAAAAGAGCCTGATTGAAATTACAGCCTTCAAAACTATCTATAAGGGTGTGTTGGATACATGGCAGGATAAGTCTAATCTGGCAACGAATGCGGCTACAGGCATTACATATGAATATTTGACCAATGTATTGAATGGAAAAGGCGATGGTTTCGAGGCTAATTTCCGTGTAGAGGCCTTTGATGAGCTAACCTTAAAAGGCTCTTACACCTATCTGCATCAAGTGTATGTGGATTACCCGGTCAAAGATGGTGAAACTAAATGGACCGTACTCTCCAATAAATTTCAGGATCCTCGCAGCCGCTTTCATGTCGGGCTAAGTTGGGATCCGACGAAAATGCTGGAGTTTGATGCCAACGTTTATTTTAATGGTCCATTCCGTGATGGCAGTGTTAACGGAAACCATCGACTGGATATGCGTGTCGGCATCAAGCCAATTGAGGGTCTTGAGATAAGCTTTGTCGCGCAGGATATGATGAACTTAAAACACTTCGAAAATGAAAATAACTCCATGCAATACGCCACCCAGCAACAGCAGCGCTGGTATATGCGGGCTACCTATCTATACAAGTAGAAAGCCTTTACAGGGCGCCATGAAGCGTGCCTCGAAGAGCAACGGTTGATGTTTGCATCTTTTTTTGTCTTTACTTTACGTACTTCGCGGTGATATATGCTGAATAATGCTAGTAAATATAGAGTATATTAATGTGATTACTCGATCTGCACCGGGTTAATAACTTAATAAACTACACTGATCATTATTCGTGATGGTTCCGGTTAATAGGAGATGAATAAAAAAAGGCTGGCAGAGAAATACTCTGCCAGCCTTTGCACTCTGTTGATCGTGCTTGATTATTTAGCTTGCTGAATGCCTGTCAGGTACCAGGTTGGATCATCAGAATTTGGCGTGTGATGGAAAATCCATACTTCATT
>JAUZQJ010000051.1 GCA_030951045.1 Mariprofundus sp. | reverse complement strand
GCCATGCGTAGTGTTTTTTGCAGGTCGATAATGTGGATGCCGTTACGTTTGCCGAAAATATACGGTGCCATTTTCGGATTCCAGCGACGGGTCTGGTGGCCAAAGTGCACACCAGCTTCAAGCAGTTGTTTCATAGTAAATTGAGACATTTAAGTCCTCCGATTGTTATTTCCTCCACCGTCCGCACCCCTGCATACAATATCATGGGCACAATGGATTGAACGGTGTGCGTATTCGCCCTTCCGAGCGGGCGCGCTTTCTAGCGAAAGCAGCAACGAATAGCAAGCTAAAATAGATATGATTACCATTAAAGCCCACAAGGTGCATAAGCGACTGTGACTTCAGCAATGCATCTTCAATATGCCAAAAAAAGGAAAACCCTGAGACGATACGCATCAGGTAGATCAGCATCACAGCATGAAAGGATATATTCGACTGGCGTTTTTTAAGTTTCGGATCCAGTCCGCCGAACAAGGCTGAAATACCAACCTCATCCAGGAAATAAAAGAACTCATCAAATATCCCGGCTTCACCAAGGCCGTAGGCTTCGGGTATATCTTTTCCATCAGCAATATCTCGGGCAATGCCTGCCTGGTTCTTGTTGGCGGTATTCCAAACGAGGCGATCTGTAATGTTTTTCGATGCCTTTGCTTTTATCTCTTCACCATCATTCATGTAGATAAGCATACAGGAAACGGCAATAGAATCAATTGATCATATCCTACAAATACTTGATTACATGTGTTAATTTTAACAGGGCGACAGGCTGTGTTTGATTGTTCGGATATAAGGGGGATCACTGTATCCACGAATAGAAGCCTGACGACCTTTCAGTGACTCCTCAATGCGTGTTTCAGAGCGTGGCGGAAAAATCAAAAAATTCAGATTTTTTCGCTGCGCTTGTGGGCTCTCATTTTTTTACTGGCCGCATAAGGCCTATGTCGAATATCCAGTGCCGTACAGCAAACCATTGACCGCATCATTTTCCTGCGTATCGCCGAGGATCGCGGCATCGAGGATTACGGCCGCCTTATGGCTCTGCAAAACGGCGGCGCAACCTACAAGCGCATGCTGGAGATGTTCCGCGCCGCAGACGTACGCTACAACTCCGGCCTGTTTCATTTCGACAGTGAGAAGGGACGCGCAGGCTTCCCCGACGAGATCACGCCCAATCTGGTCATTGATGACAAAACGCTGAAATCCATCCTCAGCAGTTTGTATTATCCGGATTCCCCCTATGAGTTCTCGGTGTTACCCTCCGATATCCTCGGTCAGGTCTATGAGCAGTTTCTCGGCAAAGTAATTCGTCTGACTGCGGGCCATCGCGCTGTGGTCGAGGACAAGCCGGAGGTCAAAAAGGCTGGCGGCGTTTATTACACACCAACCTATATCGTGGATTACATCGTGCGCCACACCGTCGGCCAACTACTGGAAGACACAATCTCGCAGGGTGTCCAAAGGACGAGGGGCATGATGTCCCGAATCAAGACACCAAGGCAGGCGGCAAAACTGACCATCTGCGATCCCGCCTGCGGCTCAGGGTCCTTCCTGCTCGGTGCCTATCAATACCTGCTCGACTGGCATCTGAAATGGTACGTCGACAACGAACCGGAGAAATGGTTCAAAGGGCGCAACCCCAACATCTTTCAAGCTGGCAAGGGTGAGTGGCGGCTGACCACCAGTGAGAGAAAGCGCATTCTGCTGAACAATATCTACGGCGTGGATATCGACGCTCAGGCGGTGGAGGTAACCAAGCTATCCCTACTGCTGAAGGTGCTGGAGAACGAGACGGAGGATACACTGGGCCGCCAGATGGCCATGTTCCATGAACGCGCCCTGCCCGACCTTGGCCACAACATCAAATGCGGCAATTCCCTGATCGGCCCGGATTTCTACGATCAGCAGGAGTTTAGCCTGATGGCCGAGGAAGAGCGCTATCGCATCAACGTCTTCGACTGGCAGACGGAGTTTCCCGCCATCTTCAAAGCTGGCGGCTTCGACGCCATCATTGGCAATCCGCCTTACATTTTCACCCGCGAGCAAATTTCCGAGGTCGAGAGAGAATACTTTTCCGGCAACTACAAGCTGAGTTGGGAAAAACACAACACCTTCATGCTTTTCATGGAGGCCCTGCTTCACCTCCTAAAGGAATCTGGGCACGGAGGTTATATTGTCCCGAACTCTTGGCTCACGATTGAAAGTGGGCAACTCTTGCGCGAAAAATATGTCCGCAGACTCAGACTCATCGCCGACCTGAACTATCCGGCGTTTAACAAAGTTTCAATGGAGCCATGCATCTTCGTTGCACATGGGCAAGACATGAAGACGGAGGTCAATGTTGTCCGCGTACGAACAAAAGACGAGTTTCTTTCGGCCAAGACGGTTTCACTAAAACGTTCGGCTTGGAACGGAGCCGGATTCCGTATCCTTTTATCAGATTCAGGTGGATTGCTCGAAATTTTAGAAAAAGTCATAAAGATATCTTGTCCTATGGGGGCAAAGTTCGATGTACGAACTGGACTTCAAGCATACGAAAAGGGCAAGGGCAACCCGCCTCAAATCGAGAAGGATGTTCGTGAACACGTTTTCGACCGTGCTAATTGCGAGGATGAAAATAGCGTGAGATACCTAGCGGGGCGCGACGTTGGAAGATATCAATTATCTTGGTCCAAAATGTGGATGCAGTACGGGCCTTGGCTCTCACAGCCCCGTGAGATCGGGATGTTCACGCGTCCACGTGTTCTCCTGCGGGAAATTACAGCGCACCCGCCATACTGCCTGTACGCAACATTCACTTCGGAAGCGTTTCTGAACAACAAAAGCATTCTGAATGTGCTGCATCCTAGCGACGAAGAAGATGAACTGAAGGCTCTTGTCTGCATTTTGAACAGTCGGCTTCTTTCTGTGTTCTACAAGAATCAAGCGGTGAAAGGCGCTCGCACAATTTTCCCCAAAGTTGTTATCAAGAATTTAAGAGAGTTTCCGTATCCGCAAAAGTTGAACGCAAAACAGACAGGCAAACTTGCTGCTTTTACAGACACGATGCTCATATTGTACCGGCAATTGGCGAGGGCGAAGGATGGGCATGGCAAAACCACGATTCAGCGGCAGATCGATGCGACCGACAGGCAGATCGACCGTCTGGTTTATGAGTTGTACGGGCTGACTGATGAGGAAATCGCCATTGTGGAAGGGGCCCAAAAGTGAGCGGGTGCCAATATCATTACTGGGACTGTCCATATCCAGTCATGCCCAATGGAAATGGACTATGTATCTTTCATGCCCCCGTCGAGAAGAAAAATAACCATCTTTTTTCGGCTTGTTTTGATGCCATTTTAACAATTGAGTCTAACCGCATTCTTGTCAAACCAGGCCAAGACCAGCTAGCGGGTGAAGATGAATATTACTCCGCTAGTGTAAATAGCATCCCTAAAGAAGGCCCAAAGAGCGAGTTCGTTGGGTTTGTATTTCCTCCTAAGTGCTGCTATTTTCATGGAAAGCAGTTAGACGGATCAAACTTTTTCCGGGCTGAATTTCATGGCGACGCTGATTTTAACAGCACCAATTTAGGGATTGTTTCCTTTTCACATGCGATTTTTTTCGGCAGATCTACCTCATTTGAATGCGCCACCTTTGAGCGTGCTGATTTTTCGGGCTCAAGATTTTCAAGTAATGAAGGCGTTAGTTTTAGA
>JAUZQJ010000050.1 GCA_030951045.1 Mariprofundus sp. | reverse complement strand
CACAAAATATTTAATAATGACGTCGTAAAAACTCATGGTCCTTTCACGCGGTGGATAGAGCTTCGTGAGAATAGTGCACCTGTTGGTGCGATAAGCATGGCTGTTTGTATTTATGAATGGTGACAGCATACGTTCCTGAATCCGGAGGTCATGATGATTGATAACCGTAGCCGAAAAACGAATCCTTTAGTCTTATCAGTTCTTTTGATCATAGGCCTGTTTTGTGCCTCATCTGCGTGGGCTGGAGCCAATACATCGCAGGACTTTGATGCCAATGGTGATGGTCAGGTCACGTTTGAAGAGGTGATGACTAAAGTGGAACGATCTGCGCGCAAGGCGTTTGATGGCATGGACAGAAACCATGATGGAGTGTTATCCAATAAAGATTTCAATGATGTACGCGAAGGCATGCAGAAAATGCAAGAGTGGCTGGATCAGTTGCTTAAACCATTTGTGCAAGAGGATGATGCGGAGACACTGGCATTGTAAGGTGAAAAACACTTTTTGTGTGATAACACTCACGGTTTTATAAGGGTGAATCGGCAGCTTATCATTTTAGAAATATAGACCTTCTTAAGGAGTTCATGTGGCCAATTTCCGCACCCATATCACTGTTGCAGTTGTGGCCTCAGCTACTGCGACGCTGTCATGCATGCAGGCAGATGTAATCTCACATCAACAGGCTATGATCCTGTTTGCATTGGGCGTGTTGGCTGGTATTTTACCCGATGTGGATTCTGATTATTCGATACCCACGCGTATGTTGTTTAAATTGTTGAGTGTACTGTCTGCGGGGCTTGTGATGGCCTGCTTTGTGAATCAGTTGCCACTTATTTATCTGCTTGGTCTGGCTTTGTTGGCGATATTTGCGGTTCAATATATTGTCTATCCACTATTTGCTTCCATTACAGAGCATCGGGGATTGTTTCATTCCCTGCCTGCGGCAATGCTATTTGCCTTGTCGGTTGTGATGCTTGGCCTGTATGGATTGCACTGGAGTGTGAATTTCTCATGGTTGGCAGCATCTTTCATGTGTGGAGGCTATCTGGTGCACCTGTTACTAGATGAGTTCTACAGTGTTGATTTTATGGGGCGCAGTTTAAAAGCTTCGTTTGGCACTGCGCTGACCCTGTTTAGCCCATCGTCGTGGCTGTCATATCTATTGCTGTATATGGCCGTGGGCGCGGGCCTGTATATGTTGCCGCTGCCTGGCTGGGTGTAACCCGGACTATTTATCAATGGCGACTCAACCCGCTTCGCCTCGCCTAATTAAATTTACCGCAAAGTGCGCAGAGTTACGCAAAGGCAATGCAAAAAACACACCTACAGTAGTATGGTTTTCTCTTTGCCCTTCGCGGTGAGCGATTTTGACGCTGTTATTTAAAATCAGGGTTTAACCTTAGCGTTCAACTGAGCAGACCCTTAGGCTAGTCTGGCGCGATGTTACAGATACTCATAATTGGCTCTGTCTGGCCAGAGCCAGCCTCCTCTGGAGCCAGCTTGCGCCTGATGCAATATATCAAGCTGTTCAGGCAGCAAGGATGGTCTGTAACTTTTGTCAGCACAGCGGCAGAAAGTGAGTTTATGGCAGACCTTGAAGCGTTGTCTGTTGTCTGTGTGCCGGTAGAAGTGAATGCGAGCTCATTTGATGCTTTCTTAGAACAGTTGCAGCCGGATATTGTATTATTTGATCGTTTCAGCATGGAAGAGCAGTTTGCTTGGCGGGTGGAAAAAGTGTGCCCGAATGCTTTGCGCCTGCTTGAAACAATCGATCTGCACTGTTTACGCCATGCCCGTCATATGCAGTTTAAACGCCATGCTGAAGTGGTACAGCATGTAGAAGCCTCCGACCTGTATAGTGAAGTCGCGCAGCGTGAAATTGCCTCGATCTTTCGTTCTGACTTATCCATTCTGACTTCCAGTTATGAGGTGGCGTTGTTGCAAGAGCATTTTTCCATGCCGGGTGAACTGATCTGTCATTCTGCTTATCTGTTTGATGCGTCGGATTACCCGACGCCCTTGCCTGATTTTGAACAGCGGCAGCATTTTATGACCATTGGAAATTTCCGGCATGCACCCAATTGGGATGCGGTGTTATGGCTAAAGCAGCAGATATGGCCGTTGATACGTGCCCAGCTCCCTAGAGCAGAACTGCATGTGTATGGCGCATATGCACCGCCGAAAGCGACAGCGCTGCATGATGCCCGGTCTGGTTTTCATGTGTTGGGGCGGGTGACCGATGTCGATGCGGTGATGATGCAGGCGAAAATCTGTCTGGCTCCGTTGCGCTTTGGTGCAGGTATTAAAACCAAACTGGCTGATGCGATGCGCAATGGTACACCGAGTATTACTACCAGCGTCGGTGCAGAGGGCATGTCTGGAGGTTTGAGTTGGGGGGGCATGGTTACCGATGATGCTAATGCTTTTGCCGATGCTGCAGTGCATCTGTATCAGCAGGAAGATGCGTGGAAACAGGCTCAGAGTGATGGCTTTGATATATTGTTCAGCCAGTTTGATATGTCGATAAATGGGCCTGCATTGATTCAACGTATTCATGACCTGCGCACAAATATTGAGCGGCATCGGTTGCAAAACTTTACCGGTTCGATGCTACGCCACCATCAACATCGCAGCACAGAATTCATGTCGAGGTGGATTGAGGCGAAGAATAAGATATAAGCATTAACTATTCAGCGCATCCCTGATTTTCCCGATGACTGCGTTAAAAGTGCTCACTTACTGCAGTAAGCTGCGCTTTTCGCCTTTTCCTCAGAAAACTCAGAGCCAATCTGAACAGTTACATGTTTTGCAGATTTTGCCGTTCAGGGTACATAAAGAGGAAATATTTATCCTGAGGGTGCAGTTTAACAGCGTATCAACAGATTTCTAACTTGGTACGATGTATGCATGGAGAAAGATATGAGCACTGCATATGATATAATTCGCCACCCGGTTGATATTCCGCTTGAGGTAAAAGCGGTGCTTGCTGCTGATGATCAAGCCGATCGCAAACAGGCGGTTTGCGGACAGCTTAGTTTTCATTTTCCTATGATGATTGCAGTCGGTGTGTTGTTGAGTATTTGTATTCCAAGCATTAATGCACAGGAAAAACTGAAAGGGCAGGTGACATCAATTTCCCAGTCCGGTCATGGCTTTATGATTGCTATGTCATTTCAGTCTGAAACAGAGGCGTTCCGCATGCGGATGCTGGAGCAGCTCTGCCAGATCGAAGATTATCGCCAACATGCTTTAGATCATGAAGGCAGACAGCTGAATCAGGAACAGGCCGCCTTGGAATGGATTGATCACTACGCTGCCACATTCCCTGTTCTTGTGTAGTTGCTCAACGCACCACTCATTTTTCTGCTGAGAAGGTGACAACGTTTGCATAAGCGATAGCTAGCTTGAGAGGAGTATGGATGCCTCGAATGATTTACAGTAATAAACTGCGTTTTTACCTTGTCCTCAGAACAACCAACGGCAATTTGAATAGCTAGGGGTAGTTTAGGTGTCTGGTCGAATGACTAGGGCTTTGTACGTTCGGTAATCTCAATGAGGTGATAACCGAACTGTGTTTTGATCGGGCCATGTACCTTGTGCAGTTCATCGGTGAAGACGACATCATTGAATTCTTTGACCATCTGGCGCTCACGGAATGTACCCAGATCACCACCTTTTTTGCCGGATGGGCAGGTAGAGTGCTCTTCGGCCAATGTAGCGAAATCAGCACCAGCCTCAATCTCAGCTTTTAGTGCCGCGCACTGCGCCTCATCGGCTACCAGTATATGACGTGCTGCAGCTGTAGCTTTCTTTTTGCGTCCCCACATATGACTTACTCCTGTGAATGTTTTTCATAATGAAATGGTGGGCGACATTACCTGAGCCAAACCTGAAACCCAATACTTCCCGGGTTTTGACTCTTAGCTATTTGACGCGTCATACCCGAATGGTTATGTCGGGGATCCACTTACACATATGGATTCCCGCCTTCGCGAGAATGACGATACTTTAAGTACACAGGTAAATCATCTCACGTTTTTAAATGTGATTCCCTGACTCTTGATTCTCTTCGTGCCTTCTTGGTAAAAGCTTTTGAGCTACTAATCGGATAGGCCTGAATGACGCAGAAGCGCGTCCACCGACGGTTTGCGGCCACGGAATGCTACAAACGCATCCATGATCTCACGACTGCCACCAATGGATAACAGTTCGTTGCGCAGACGAGCTGCTGTATCAGCGTTCAAGACACCTTCCTCTTCAAAGGTGGCGTAGATATCGGCTGATAACACTTCGGCCCATTTGTAGGAGTAATAACCTGCGGCATAACCGCCTGCAAAGATATGCGAGAAGCTGTTCTGAAAACGGTTGAAGGATGGTGGTGAGAAGACGGATATTTCTTCACGCACCTTATCCAGCAATTGCTGAACAGTTTCATCACCGTTTACATCAAATTGAGAGTGCACCAGCACATCAAATAGAGAAAATTCGATTTGACGCAGCATGATCATGGCCGACTGGAAGTTTTTGGCGGCCAGCATCTTGTCAAACAGAGCGTCCGGTAGTGTTTCACCCGTTTTATAATGCTTGGCGAAGAGATCTACCACTTGACGTTCCCAGCAAAAATTCTCCATGAATTGGCTTGGCAGTTCCACTGCATCCCACGGCACACCACGAATGCCGGATACTCCAAGCTCGGATACGGTCGTCAGCATATGATGCAGACCATGGCCGAATTCGTGGAACAGCGTGGTTACCTCATCATGTGTCCACAGGGCAGGCCTGTCGCCTACAGGGGCATCAAAGTTGCAGATCAGATATGCCACCGGCAATTGCAGTACACCGTCCGGGCGCTGCCAGCGCACAATGCACTCATCCATCCAGGCGCCACCACGTTTGTGCGCACGCGCGTAGGGATCGAGATAGAAGGCGGAGATTTGTGTGCCAGTGGCATCACTCACTTCAAAATAACGGGCGCTCTCATGCCAGACGGGAGCATCATCACGTTCACGGATGGTGATGCCGTAAAGTTTCTCCACCAGCCCGAACATGCCGTTGATGACGTTCTGTTCAGGGAAGTAGGGTTTGAGCTCTTCCTGAGAGATAGCATAGGTTTTCAGGCGCAGTCTTTCCGATGCAAAAGAGATATCCCATGCCTCTAGCTCATCTATGCCAAGTTCGGTATCTGCAAAAAGTTGTAGCTCGGCAAATTCTTTTTGTGCAATCGATTTACTTTTGTCTGCCAGCTCACGCAAAAAGCCTGTCACTTCTTCCACATCGGTTGCCATCTTGCTGGCTAACGATGATGCGGCGTAGTGCTCAAAACCAAGCAGCGCTGCAGCCTCGCTACGCAGGGCGAGGATTTCATTGATGACAGGACCATTATCCAGCTCACCGGTTGAAGCACGTGTGACATATTCGCGATACATTGTCTCGCGTAGGTTGCGACTCTCAGCAAATTGCATGAATGGAATGTAGGAGGGTGCATCAAGGGTGATCAACCAGCCGTTGTTGTTGCCTGATTCTTTGAACTTGTCTGACTGGGTGGCGCGCTGTGCGGCAGAGGCCCGCACTGACTCCGGCAGGCCCGCAACATCGCTTTTATCTGTCAGGTGCAGTTCAAAGGCGCGGGTGGCATCCATCACATGTTCACTGAAGCTGGTTGCCAGCTCTGAAAGCCGCATCTGAATTTCAGTGAAGCGGGTTTTGTCATCGCCCACAAGCTCAGCACCGGAAAGTTTAAAATCCCGCAAGGCATGGTTAACGACCTGTTGCCGTTCTTCGGAGAGCGATGGGAAATCATCGCGTTTAGAGACTTTGCGAATGGCAGCATAGAGTGCTTCATTCTGCCCCAATTCGCTTGACCATTCGGTCATCTTTGCCACACCCTGCTGATAGATCGGGCGCAGTTCGTCGGAATCACAAACCCCATTGAAATGGCTAACCGGTCCCCAGACACGTCCGAGACGCTCCTCAATCACTTCCAGCGGCAGCATCAGCGAATCCCAATCAGGATCAGCGATTTGCGTAAGCTCAGCCACAGTCTTGCGTGCCTGCGTAAGCTCCGCCTCAATTGCCGGCAGCACATGCTCTGGCTTGATCTGATCAAAAAGAGGCAGTTCAGTAGTGATCCCTTGCAGGATTGGATTGGAAGTTAGTTCTGTCGTGGTTTCATTCATGCCCGGAACGATAGATAGCCCCCCCATCAAAGCAAGAGGCTGGTCCTCAGAGGTGAATGTATGAGGTTAAACTATAGGAATGAAATATGATGTATTGGAAGTCGAAGAGTAAATGGGTAATCTGGGTTCCGGGTACTGTTTGGAGGAGATTGAAATGGGTGATAAAACTGTAGAAATGCCTGATGCAAAGGGATATTTTGGCGAGTATGGGGGGCAGATTCTTCCACCGCAAATGATTGCTATTATGAATGAAATTAATGACTCTTATGAGGCGGTCACCAAAACGGATGCATTTCAGCAAGAGCAGAAACAGTTGTTTGCGGATTACGTTGGTCGCCCCAGCCCGATTTATTATGCCAAACGATTGAGTGAAAGTATTGGCGGCGCACGTATTTTTTTTAAACGCGAAGACTTGAATCATACGGGAGCCCATAAGATTAATCACTGTATTGGCGAGGCACTGTTAGCCAAGCATATGGGTAAAACCAAGGTGCTGGCAGAAACAGGAGCCGGCCAGCATGGGGTGGCGCTGGCAACGGCTTGCGCGCTGGTTGGTATTGAATGTGAGATTCATATGGGTGAGATTGATATAGCAAAAGAGCACCCGAATGTCACCAAAATGAAAATTCTGGGTTGCAAACTTGTTCCGGTATCTCGCGGAACCAGAACATTGAAAGATGCCGTTGATAGTGCTTTTGAAGAATATATGAAGGATCCTGTGAACTACTTTTATGCAATTGGCTCGGTGGTAGGGCCGCACCCGTTTCCAAAGATTGTGCGTGATTTTCAGAGTATTGTTGGCAAAGAGGCGAGAGAGCAATTTATGCTGAGGGAAGGGAAGCTTCCCGACCTGCTTGTTGCCTGTGTGGGCGGCGGGTCTAATGCGATCGGTCTGTTTACAGCCTTTCTGGATGATGAATCAGTCAAGATGATTGGGGTTGAACCTGCAGGAAAAGGGCTGGATACCAAAGATCATGCTGCTACGCTTACGCTTGGTGTGAAAGGATCCATTCATGGATTTGAGTGCTATAACCTTCAAGATAGTGAGGGGGATCCATTACCCGTTTACTCAATTGCTTCAGGTCTGGATTATCCCGCAGTCGGCCCGCAACACTGTTATTTAAAGGATATTAAACGCGTAAAATATGAATCCGTTGATGACAAGGAGTGTCTGGATGCCTTTATGCAGCTTTCCCGCTTGGAGGGTATTATTCCGGCACTTGAGAGCGCCCATGCTGTGGCGCATGCCATGAAAGTTGCTAAAACAATGTCCAGTGATGCGACAATTCTTGTGAACCTTTCAGGAAGAGGGGATAAGGATGCTGATTTTGTAGCTGAGCGATTATCACTTTGAATGTCGTGTACCGGAGACGGCTTTAAAGATTCTGAATGATTAAGGCGTTGGGTAAAGCCTTGCTAACCATGATTCCAGTGCGTGTTCAGGGAAACCGAGGCGCACTGCGCCCTTGGGCGAATCGGATACGAGAAGCCCCCGGTCCAGCAAGGTACCACTTCCCAGTGCTACGATGCCGATGGCCGTTTGTAGACCAGCACGCTTTTAGCGCTGTATTACAGAGCCAAAGGCGTGTCCTGTTGGTCGTGTGGTTACAGATCGAGTGTCAGACTTCCCGGATACTCCAGCGCTTCTTTTACAGCCACCAGAAAACGCACTGCATCGGAGCCGTCAATGAGACGATGATCATATGACAGAGCCAGATACATCATGGGGCGAATGACAATCGTATCATTTTCCACAACCGCACGTTTTTGAATGGTGTGCATGCCGAGAATGCCGCTCTGTGGCGGATTCAAAATCGGTGTGGAGAGCATGGAGCCGAACACACCACCATTGGTGATGGAGAAAGTGCCACCTTTCAGATCATCGGGCAGCAGGCCACCATCGCGAGCTTTGCCTGCCAGATCGCTAATGCCTTGCTCAATTTGCGCGAGATTCATCAGATGCGCATCTCTTAATGTGGGTACCACTAAACCTTTTTCCGTACTCACGGCAATGCCGACATCAAGGTAATTATGGTAAACAATATTATCCGCTTCGATATAGGCATTGAGGGCAGGGTGTTGTGAGATGGATTGAGAAACAGCGCGTACAAAGAAAGACATAAAGCCTAGTTTTACACCGTGTTTGTTCTGGAACGCCTGACCATAACGGCTGCGTAGATCCATGACGGGTTGCAGATTCACTTCATTGAAGGTGGTGAGCATAGCGGCCGTGTTCTGGGCGCTTTTCAAGCGTTCAGCAATGCGTTTGCGCAGGCGGCTCATTGGCACACGTTCTTCACTGCGCTGATTGCTGAGGGGAGCTGTTGTCACTGTTTTAGTCACTGGTGCAGGCGCATCTGTTGCGGGTGTCTCGGCTGTGATTTCTTTCACTTCTACTTCTGCGGCCGCTTCATCAGTGGGCGTGGTATCTGCAGCAGCGCTCGTTGAAGCTGCTTTTACCGCCTGTTCACTGCCATCAATCAGTCCGATGACTTCACCCGGTTCAACAGTGTCATCAACCTGTTTGGAGATGCTTTTGAGGATGCCTGCATCGAGCGCGGTGATTTCCATGGTGATTTTATCACTCTCAATTTCAGCCAATATATCATCAACTACAACGGCATCCCCCTCCTTCTTGAGCCAGGAAATAAGTGTTGCCTCTGATTCGGACTCACCCAAACTGGGAACCTTGATCTCGATATCCATGCTTAATCTCCTTGTTTCTTTAAATCAGACGATCATTAGTGTTATCGGCCAGCGCACTATCAACCAGTTTTGCCAGTTCCCGTTTATGACGAGAAATGGAACCAACTGCTGGTGCGGCTGAGCCGGGGCGTGTGATGCCGTATATTTTTTGCGTTTTGAGAAGAGTCTGGCGCATAGAGCTATTGAGCAATAGCCATGCACCCTGATTTTCAGGCTCTTCCTGTACCCAGTACACTTCGCTTGTTGTTTTATAACGTTGCAGTTGTTGGCGCAGTTGTGCGTCGGGAAATGGATAGAGGCGCTCCAGACGAATAATGGCGATGTCTGTGATGGCACGTTTTTGGCGCTCTGCCAACAGGTCGTAATAGACTTTACCCGAGCAGATAATCACACGACGCACGTGTGCGGCACCGATACTCTGATCGGTTTCCTCTAATACCGGATTGAACTGACCGGAGGTGAAATCTTCAAGGGCTGAGAATGAGGCTTTGTTTCTCAACATGCTCTTGGGTGCCATCATAATCAGTGGTTTGCGGGCTTGGCTTAATAGTTGCCTTCTAAAGAGATGAAACAGTTGGGCGGGAGTAGTCGGGTAAACCACCTGCATATTATCTTCGGCACAGAGTTGTAAATAGCGTTCAAGTCTGGCCGATGAGTGCTCAGCACCTTGACCTTCATAACCGTGGGGCAACCACAGCACCAGACCGGACATGCGGCTCCATTTGGTTTCGCCAGCAGCAATAAATTGATCAATCACCACCTGTGCAACATTTGCAAAATCACCATACTGCGCTTCCCAGATCACCAGTGCTCTCGGTTCGGCGATGGAGTAACCATATTCATAACCCAGTACAGCCATTTCCGATAACATCGAATCGACCACAAGGAAGTGAGAGAGTGGCCCGTTTTCTGTTTCACGCAGCGGAACAAATGCTTTGCCGGTGATTTGATCATAAACCACAGCATGACGATGGAAAAAGGTGCCACGGCCGGAATCTTCACCGGAGAGGCGTACCCAGTGGCCCTCATTAACCAGTGTGGCATAGGCCATTGCCTCACCACAGCCCCAGTCGATGGGTTGCTTGCCATCCATCATCTGAATGCGACCATCAAATATCTTTTCTACTTTGGCATGCAGAGAAAAGTTAGCCGGTAGGCGGTGTACCTTGCGTACCAGTTCTTTGAGTAAATCGTCGTGAACTGTCGTGTCGGGCTCTTCGGCATGGCCGGAAGTGAATCCTTCCCAGCGTCCTTGCAGACTATTTACGGGGCTTGGGGCAGGGCGGTCTTTATTTCGGCTGCGACGTACTTTATCAAGGCAGTCGCGATAGGTGGCAACCATGGAGGTGTAACCGGTGTCGCTGATGATGCCATCCTCAATAAGGCGGTTGCGATAGAGCATGCCTACGGTCGGATGACTGGCAATGCGTCGATACATCAGTGGTTGGGTGACTTCCGGTGCATCGGATTCATTGTGACCATGGCGGCGGTAACAGATCAAATCGAGGACAATGTCTTCACGGAATGTGTTGCGGTATTCGACAGCGATTTCAGTGGCCAGACAGCATGCCTCAGGGTCATCACCATTAACATGCAGGATCGGTGCCTGCACAATTTTGGCAATATCGGTGCAGTAGGTGGAAGAGCGTGCATCATGGGGATTCACGGTGAAACCAATCTGATTGTTAACGACTATATGGATAGTGCCGCCGGTACGGAAACCGCGCAGCTTGGAGAGTTCAAGCGATTCTGCCACCACACCCTGACCTGCAAATGCCGCATCACCATGCAACAATACACTCATCACTTCACGTTTTGTTTTATCTTTGCGGCGGCATTGCCTGGCTCGCACACTGCCGAGCACAACCGGTGTAATGATTTCCAAGTGAGAGGGGTTAAAACCCAGCGACATATGTACAGTGCCACCCGGGGTAGGTACGTCCGATGAGAAGCCCAGATGATATTTAACATCGCCTTGTCCTTGTGCATCATCCTCAAAATTAACGCCTTCAAATTCGGAAAAAATATCGGCCAGCGATTTGCCCATGATATTGGCGAGCACATTTAAGCGACCGCGATGGGCCATGCCGAGAATGATTTCTTTGGTTTTGTTGCTGCCTGCATGCTGAATTAAGGTGTCCAGCATGGGGATCAGGCTTTCACCACCTTCGAGTGAAAAACGTTTTTGGCCGACATAACGCGTGTGTAGAAAACGTTCAAATTCTTCGGCATGCATCACCTTGCCAAAAATATGGCGGCGTGTTTCTTCATCATAGCTGGGGGTGGAATGAATGCGTTCCAAGCGTGATTGCAGCCAATGGCGGCGGGCCGAATTGGTGATGTGCATGAATTCAAGTCCGATATGGCCGCAATAGGTCTGTTGCAGAAGGGAGACAATGTCGCGCAATGGCATGCGAGCATCACCGCTTAAATTACCTGTCGGAAACAGTTGATCCATATCCGCTTCGGAAAGCCCATAATAGGCCATCTCCAGCTCAGGGCTGGAGGCGCGTGGGTTGAGCTTTAGCGGATCCAGATCGGCATGCAGGTGACCATGCATGCGATAGGCTTGGATCATATAAATAGCGCGTGATGGAAACTCGATATCATCCTGATTATCTTGTGAACGAGCGTTGCCTGAAGTTTGTTGCAGGGCAGACCGTGGCGCGACTTCGCTTGCTGTTTGAGAAAACGGGTGCGCTGTGGGGCGCATTGTTTCCAGCATGGAGTGATGGCTTGGCTGCGTATCAGTTGTTTCATCTTTAAGGGTGGAGAAATAGGCGGCCCACTGGGCCGATACGGAATCCGGTTGTTTGAGATATTGTGCGTACAGCTCTTCCAGATAAATGCTGCCAGCACTATATAATTCATCCTGTGCAGTATCTGTCGTTGTTTGTTTACCGCTCACATGACCTCCAGATATAAACCTATCCATTCATGAATAATGTAGACTAGTGTTTTTTGTCACTCTGCATAGGCCCATTGATACCATAATATCCCCATATATTCATGCAATGCATCAGATGAGTCTGCTAGCACATGCGCCTGTGGCAAAAAACTAAGCACATTATATGTCCCTTTTGTTTCCACATACGCGCAGGGGGCAGGGATCACACTCAAACCTTGGGATTTAAATACGTGGACGGCACGCGGCATATGCCAGGCAGTCGTAACCAGAATAATTTTTTTGATATTTTTTTTCTGCAATATCTGTTGAATATGGATGGCATTTTCCCACGTGGTTTTGGCAGCGTTTTCACTGAAAATTTTCTCAGGTGCAACGCCGAGTTTGATCAACCAGCGTTGCATTACTTTGCCTTCTGATTCGAGCTTGCCCGAAATGCCATGGCCACCAGTGGTGTAGATGTCCAGCGCTGTTGTTTTTTCTAAATCCGCAGCATAGATGGTACGCATCAGGGCATGGTTATCTAAGGCATTGCGGCCACCAAATTCAGGCGCATTTTCATAAATGCCAGCTCCTAGGAGGATGATTGCAGTATGCTCTTTTGCTAGTTGCCGCAGTGTTGTCGGATCGGTTTTCAGGGCGGCATAGCGGGTTTCTAAAGGAGAAATCAATACATCACGCACCGGTTCTGTGGAGAGTATCCAGAGCAGCGTCAACGATATAATGACCAGCTCTTTGCCGCCGCGAAATTTTAAAAAAAGCAAACCGAGCGCTGCAAGTAGAATAAGGCCTGCCGGAGGCAGCAAGAGCAAGGCGATAGATTTGGTAATAAATAGCATGATGGAAGCTGTAGATATTAGCTTGGTCGTGATGAAAGTTTAATCATGCGAGCGTGTAGATGCTCAGTCATCTAGGTCCTCTTCATCATCAAAGATAAAGTGATATGGGGCTGTGATTACATCCATTGTGGTCACCAACCCATAACGCACGTAAGAGCAAGAGGACAACATGAATAGGGACAGGCATAAAATAATAATTAATCGCATGGGTGAAACCTCTAACTTTATTTTGGCATTACTATAGCAATCATCAGGCTGAGGACAAGGTAGTCTTGCAATTTTCCAAAGGTAATCAGACTAAAACGGAGCCCGGCCCACCCTGGGATGCCCTTTTAGGTCTATGGGGTAAATATTTGTAAATCAGGATGCTATGGTGTTAACATGGAGCTGCGTCCCGCCATAATGTCGATGGCCTTTAATAGACGCTTAAATACAGAGTCCTGGCGGTAGGGGATACCATGTTTTTTGCATACTTCGACGACCCTGGGTTGCGCATATTGATATTGATTTAATGGTATGTCAGGCCACAGGTGATGCTCAATCTGATAATTTAACCAGCCATAAAAGAAATCATTTGAATCAGAGCCGGTTGGGTAATTGACCGAGCCGAGAATTTGTCTCAGATAGAACTCACCTTTTCCCTTGCCTCGATCTTCAAACATCATCACATCATCGCCCGCATGATTGGGTACGATAACCAAGAAAGAGTGCATGTTTGTGAAGACTTCAGCCATGATAGACGTCAGTAATACACTGATAACTGCAGGAGTACCTAGCGGCAAAAATAGCAGTGGCAGCAGGATAAAGCGAAAGGAAACGTAGGGCAGGATGCTATTCAGCCATAAGGCTCGCCCGCGTTTGGTGAACAAGCTCCAGCTTCCGCCTCTGACCATCTTCGGCTCAGGCTCACCAGTTTGTCTGGCCTGGCTGATGCGCAGTTCTTTATGGGTTCTGGGTGTGTAGTAGGCGATTTTCCAAACAGCTGTAAACAAGATAATAATAAGAAAGCGTATAGCCATGGGGATGTTGGATTGTCGCAACCACTCCATATTATGTTGCAGATGGTCAGGGTCACGTTTTTCGCCTAAATTATAGTGGTGTAAAATATCATGTTCCTGATGCCATGCATCGGGTGTGATCCAGTCAGGCCAGTCGATAAAGCGTCGCCATCCGCGTGCAAATGTCTTGCTGGAATATGAGTTTGGGATGTTGTCTATTTTATCATAACCTTTATGTACAATAGGGTGGGTCATCTGTGTCCAGCGGGTGAAGCTACCCTGGCTGATCAACAAGGCGGAAACAGGGTTGGGGAAGATCCACGCAGTTGTATAACCAAAGAGTGTGCATACTCGGCCCCAGCGTTCCATTTTCTTCAGGTGTGTGAAATCAGCTTCGCCCATGCGTGCGATCACATCATGATGAATCTGATCCAGATCTTGTGCTAGCTGTTTTCGATCTACCTTGTGATAACTGTTTATACTCACAATCTCCCCTTAGCGACAGCGTCATTATATATCTATTTATCTATGTGAGAGAGAACGATATCAACCACCCGGGGTGGTGGCATCTATGGCACCCTATAGTGGTGTCGTAGGCAGGTGTGTAGTCTGTCAGGTTATCCGTAAAATAGTCAGAAGAGGGCTATAGTTACTGCTCAAGTATCTCTCTTTAGTGGATACTCTATTTGCGCTGAGGTCTTCTGCCTCTATTCTGTCTGTTGCCATTAGGGCGTCCGCCGGGTTTGCTGTTGTGTTGTTCGGCGCGGTCACCTGCTTGCATGCCTTCAGCAGTCGCTCCCGGAGCCGTTGGCTTGCCAATCTCCAGCATCTCCGGCTCGATATGCGTGATTGGTATTTGGCGACTAATATACGTTTCTATATCAGGTAGCCCAAAACAAAAACGTTCACATGAAAATGAAATAGCTGTGCCGCTGGCGCCTGCGCGAGCTGTACGGCCAATGCGGTGGACATAGTTTTCCGCATCTTCGGGCAAGTCATAATTGAATACGTGGGTTACGCCATCGATATGCAGGCCGCGACTTGCCACATCAGTTGCAACGAGTAGATGCAATTTTCCACTGGTGAAATCCTCTAAAATGCGCATGCGTTTTTTCTGGCGTACATCGCCGGATAAAATACCTACGGAAAATCCGTAGCGGGCTAAATTTTTTGCCACACGTTCACCGGTACGTTTTTCATTGATAAAAATCATGCCGCGTTCAACCTTAGATTCACGTAGCAGGTGAACAAGGATCGGAAACTTATCTTCCATACTGGTGTGGTACATCGACTCAGTAATGCCAGAGGCGATCAGGTCACCCTCTTCAGCACGCAATTTTTCCGGAGAATTCATATGCTCATAGGCCATTTCCAGTACGCGATGCGACAGCGTGGCAGAGAACATCAGCGATTGGCGTTCATTGTAGTTGGGCAGGCGGCGCAGCATAAAGCGCAGGTCATTAATGAAACCGAGATCAAACATACGATCGGCTTCATCAATAATCAGCATGTCGGCTTTAGATAGAGAATATACACGTTTCTTTAAATAGTCGATCAACCTGCCGGGTGTACCAATCAGGATATCTACACCACCTTCAAACCCAAGGCGCTGTTTTTCATAATCCACGCCGCCATATACAGAATGTAATTTCAGATCGGTGAATTGCGCTAATTTTCTAGCATCTTCACCGATTTGGATAACCAACTCACGCGTCGGTGCAATGATCAGTACACGTGGATGTTGTGTTGTGCGTCCCTTTTTGGGTTCGGTCATGAGCAAGCGGTTGATGGCGGTAATTAAAAAAGTTGCTGTTTTGCCCGTGCCTGTGCGTCCCTGTCCTGCAACATCTTTGCCTGCCAAAGTGATTGGTAGAGCGGTTTGTTGCACATCGGTCATCTCGGTGAAGCCAAGTGATTCAATGCCTTTTTGTAAGGTTTCAGGCAGTTTTAATTCAGTAAATAAGGTGGGTTGGGTGACCAGCGTCTGTTTCATGGCGGGGAAGCTTACGCGCTGCATGATTGCAACGCCACCAAGCGCTGATTAGTCTGCCGCCCGTAAGATCTGAAAAAGGGCTCATGGCGCAACTGGTTAGCGCAACCGGCTCATAACCGGTTGGTTCTAGGTTCGAGTCCTAGTGAGCCCACCAAATGGAAAATGCAGTAAGAAGCACTAAGGCCAGCAATCGTTGTGATTGTTGGCCTTTTTCTTGCATTAATGCCTGCTTCGGCGCGGTATTAGTATTACGCTGACACACTTGTGGCAAGGTAGGTTTGGTCCGGTCATGATGGATGAGGAACACCTGGCACATGCAGTGTGTTATGTTTCCCTAAACCCTGTTCGCGCCGGGCTGGTTGAGCGGCCGCAGGACTGGCCATGGTCAAGTGCTAAAGACCACTTGCAGGGTCGTATAGCTAACTGGTTAACGTTACCCCTGTGCTTGAACGTTATGGAGATTTTGCTGCCTTTCTTGGTGAAG
>JAUZQJ010000005.1 GCA_030951045.1 Mariprofundus sp. | reverse complement strand
AAAGGGTATTAGCGACAAGCCAAGATGTGACTACCCCTATTTTACTAGATCAATGTATGAATGCCGTTTGCCAGGCATATCAATTACAACCCGAAGAGTTATCAAATAAGGGAGCACAAAGAAAACCTTCTGAAGCCAGAGAAGCTCCCCTGGGGGACGAATGAATATCAGGTGAATGCCACAAGTGGCAGAGGGTTTCCCTTGGGGGAGACATCTCACGCCTCACGGCCTATCACAATGGATTACTTTGCCAATTTTCATGCCCATGACGAATGCGGACGATAAAAATATCATTGTTGTCATCCACGATATAAACGATCAGGTGCGAACGAAATGGGTGAATCCTGACAGGCGGTGATATTTCAAAACGTTCGCGTGCAATGCGAGGACTTTTCGAGAGCAGATCAACCATTCTCTTAATTTCATTATGATATTCATCGGCCTGCTTCTCACCGAACAGTGAGACTCCTTCGATGTATATGTCGACCAGATCATCTTCAGCCTTGCGGCTAAAAGTGTATGTCACTGTGTGCCGGCAAGTCGTTTGCGTGCGATCTCTCTCAGTTCAGCCATGGAATGATTACCTACGCCGCTGTTAATGCCCTCGGTAACCCGTTCCTGCATGTTGGCAATAATAGCAGACCGCTCCTGATCCTTGCGAATCAAGTCACGCACATAATCGCTGGAGTTACTGTAACGGCCTGACCGGGAAAGGCTTTCAACCCAAGACTTCATTGCTTCAGGGAGTGATACATTCATCGTAGCCATAGTTAAATCTCCTAAAGTGGATTTTTAATCAATTGGCAATCTTTGTCAATATCTGGTTCTCGCAAGATGTAAGCATCACTATCTTGCGTAATATTTCGACCCAATGCTTCCACAAAGATCAATCAAGCAATAAAAAATCACCCTTATGACAACGATGCGTGATATGCCAAACTTGCCCTGGAATGTGGTGACGATTCGCTCGCGGCTTTGGCTCCTCCCTTAGAGGCACCTTTTCAGCTCAGGTGTGATATGACATCAAAAACGAATGACTTTCAATAGCCATGTCGGATTTTGGGTTTATATATCGAGCCAAGGCCTCTGTTGATAACCCAGCGCATGCCCGCACCTTTTATCGGGCCATTCAATCCCAGGTAACGGAAATATCAAAGTAACTACGGCTTTTTAAATGATAATCTCAACGCTTCTACCTCTTGCCTGCAAGCGCACCCTTGCATGTGATCGTTCACCAGCCCCATGGCTTGCATGAAGGCATAGGCTGTAGTCGGGCCAAAAAATTTCCAGCCTCGCTTTTTAAGATCTTTACTTAAGGCCTGAGAACTCTTGGTAATGCTCGGGGTGGGGTGATTGTACTCGCCCTTGCCGATATGTGGTTCAGGCGCATCTGGTTCCCATTGCCATATATACGCAGCCAACGATCCAAATTCGTCAACAATCTCAAGGGCACGACCGGCATTATTGATCGTTGCTTCTATCTTGCCCCGATGTCGGACTATGCACGCGTTTTGAAGCAGGTAAAGTACATAATCATCATCGAGCATAGCTACTTTATTAAAATCAAACCCAGCGAAAGCTTTCCGGAAATGTTCTCGCTTGCGCAGGATAGTGAGCCAGGAAAGCCCCGACTGAAAACCCTCAAGAGAGATCTTCTCAAACAACTTAAAATCATCAATTGTCGGACGGCCCCATTCCTCATCATGATAACGACGGTAGTCCGGATCATCACTCCCCCACCAGCAACGACTGATGCCATCTTCCGCGGTACGTAAATATGAATGGTTCTCATCAGACATTGTTCAATCGCTCCTCTGTCACATCACACGGACATGCAATATGTGATAGATAAAACAGTAGTGAGCAAAGCGATGCATGTCCATTTCGGGCTAAAATACTGGACTATAATTTCCACTACCGCGCATCTATCTGAATTGATGATAGCGTTTGCGGCATGACTTCCCCTTTCACACCTGAAACACAATCGATTCTGGACTGGCCAAAATATCGACCTGATTTGCGGCCCGTTCCGCAATTGCCCATGAATAAAACCGAAATGCAACAGCTCGGCTGGGATAGTTGCGATATTATTATCGTAAGTGGTGATGCCTATGTGGATCATCCGAGTTTTGGCATGGGCGTGATCGGGCGTGTGCTCGAAGCACAGGGATTCAGGGTTGGTATTATCGCCCAACCAGACTGGAAATCGGCTGATGACTTTCGAACTTTGGGTAAACCCAACCTCTATTTTGGTGTTACGGCTGGCAATATGGATTCTATGGTCAACCACTACACCTCCGAACGACGCATTCGCTCCGATGACAGCTATACGCCGGGCGGAGTTGCAGGAAAACGCCCTGACCGTGCCGTTACAGTCTATGCTCAGCGCTGCAGAGAAGCCTTTAAAGGTGTACCGGTTATTATTGGTAGCATCGAAGCATCGTTGCGCCGTATTGCGCATTATGATTACTGGTCGGATACGGTACGCCGGTCTGTGTTACCCGATTCCAAAGCGAACATGTTGGTCTTTGGCAATGCCGAACGACAGATCATTGAGATTTCACATCGCTTGGCTGCCGGTGAATCGATCAAGGCGATGCAGGATATTCGTGGCACAGCCTTGATGCGCCGTGATGTGCCAGCCGGCTGGTCGGAACTTGACTCAACCGACGTCGACACACCCGGTGAATTGATTGAACACATCGACCCTTATGCCATGGCCAAGCCTGATGATGGCAGCGATTGCGCCACAAAGTCCAGCACTCAAGCATCCCAAAACAATAATGAAATCCATATTCCCATCTCGCATCTCAAACTGAACCGGGCCAAAACCGTCATTCGCCTGCCCTCGTTTGAAGCGGTCAAAGCTGACCCTGTGCTTCATGCCCATGCATCGCGTCTGCTACACCTGGAAACCAATCCGGGCAATGCACGCGCGCTGGTACAGAAACATGGCGAACGTGATGTCTGGCTCAACCCGCCCGCTATTCCATTAACAACGGCCGAGATGGATGCCGTGTTCGGCCTCTCCTATTCACGACTACCGCACAGCGCTTATGGTGATCAACGCATCCCTGCTTATGAGATGATCAAGCATTCGGTCAATATTATGCGCGGCTGTTTTGGCGGCTGTACGTTCTGCTCTATCACCGAGCATGAAGGGCGCATCATTCAGAGCCGTTCAGAAGATTCAATCATCCATGAAATTGAGCAAATTCGCGACAAGACACCGGGCTTTTCCGGCACCATTTCAGACCTTGGTGGACCGACCGCCAATATGTATCGCTTGAGCTGTAAATCTACCGAGATTGAAGCTGCCTGCCGCAAGCCATCCTGTGTGTTCCCCGGCATCTGCAACAACCTCAACACCGATCATGCACCGTTGATTAAACTTTATCGCCGGGCGCGCTCCATACGCGGCATTAAACGGATCTTCATCGCCTCAGGGCTGCGTTACGATTTGGCCGTTGAATCACCGGAATATATCCAGGAACTGGCTACCCACCACGTGGGAGGTTACCTGAAGATAGCACCGGAACATACGGAAAACGAACCACTTTCCAAGATGATGAAACCCGGTATTGATAGTTTTGATCGTTTTAAAAAGATGTTCAACCAAGCCTCGCAAAAGGCCGGTAAAAAGCAGTATCTGATCCCTTATTTTATCGCGGCACACCCCGGCACTAACGATGAGGACATGTTAAACCTGGCCCTTTGGTTGAAGGCCAATCAATTCAGACCTGATCAGGTTCAAGCCTTTCTTCCATCTCCGATGGCGACCGCCAGTGCGATGTATTATTCGGGTAAAAACCCGCTTAGAAAAATTACCAGAAAGAGTGAATCGGTATTCAGTCCCAGACGCACAAAACAGCGTGATCTACACAAAGCACTGCTGCGCTATCACGACCCTAAAAACTGGCCACTACTTAGAGATGCATTGAAAGCTATGGGGCGAACTGAGCTTATTGGAAATACGCCTGAGTGCCTGGTACCAGCAGCTGGCAGAAACGAACGTTTAATGAAAAAGACATCCGTTCAGCAACACAGATCAAGCCGGAATCAACATAACCGGAGAAGGTGATTGGTGTTTATCGCTAAATAGAGGGCGTGGGAATGTGTGAGTTACACGCGTTACGTTATTTTCACTTTCAGCGCTCTGTTTTTCTTCTTTGCTGATTTTTTCAAACATAGTGATCTCCTCTACATACCCTTAGGTGTCTATAACCTAGAATGCTACGGTCAGCCAACCGTCATAAAGTGATCAAGCTCACACTGTGTGAAAATAACACATCACTTTAGCCCGGATTAGCTTGCAGCCTGTTCATAACGCACCACTTTATTGCGACCAGACTCCTTTGCCTCATAAAGTGCGTTATCAGCCAGACCAATACAAGCGGACAGATCACTCTCATTAGCCGGATACATCGACATACCGATGGACATGCTAATGTTAAAACTACCCTGAGTATCCTTCATCTCGAAGGCTTCAATATTATTGCGGATACGCTCTGCAATTTCATATGATCTATCCTCATCTGCGTCCATCAACAGCACAACAATCTCCTCACCACCATAACGCACAATCAGATCACTGGCCCTGACTGCATCTTTTATAATGGCGGCAGTTTCAACCAACACCTGATCTCCACTGGCATGGCCGCGCTTATCGTTGACCTCTTTAAACAGATCAATATCGCACATTAACACACCAAGTGATGAATTACGGCGGCTGACAGATGCCTCCATACTATTGGTGAATTCTTCCAGGAAACGCCTGTTATACATACCGGTCAGTGCATCACGCAATGATGATTCTTTCAAACTGCGCATCAGACGCTTGGCTTCGATTTCTGGCGCCGCAACACGCAAATAGTATTCAAGCAGAGATACTTTTTTCTCAATATCAAGCTGTTGGGTCACATCAAAAATAATCTGCAGCACTACACCATCACCATCTGAATTGAGCACTGGGAGACAAATATGCCGCAAGCCAACACAAGACTCTTTGCAGTCGGCACAGAAAGGCGGACAGATTCCCTGATCACTACGAGAATCCACCATGCGCACACTACGTTTGGCTCTGCATGCCTGTGCATCTTCCATCACATCCGATGAACACCAACCGTCAAGTCCATCCGGTAAACCTGCCGAGGCAACAGGTACACTTCTATTTCTCAATGAGGATATTTCATACAGTACAAACTGTTCAATGCAAAAATCATGCAATAAAATACGCTGAAAATGTTCATAGACCTCTTCAAGATCTCTATCCGCCTCAATCTCCTCCTTGAAACGCACTGCTGATGTCAAATTATGAACAACGTTGGCCATGTGCTGCATAGGCTCCAGATTGCTGTCGTTAAACGTTTCACCGGTCAAGCCTTCGATATCTCGCGCAATAGCACCAATATGATCATCCAGCGACTGCATCAAACGGTTCGTGCTAGTTGAAATATCACCAATCTCATCATTTGACTGGTATGCAATGCGCTGTGAAAAGTCACCATGTCTGGCCTTACTAAACACGGATGTAATCTGGCCGACAATATCCATCATTGGTAAAAACATTCTGCGCATAACAAAAGCAAACAAAACACCAACAAACAACAACAGAGCAATCAACTGATAAATAGCTGATTTGATCGCATCTTCAGCATCGCTCAAATCTACCTGCACAGAGAGCCCGCCTAGCACATCCCCTTCAGCTGCATCGTGACACTTCATACAATTCAGGGCGCCATGGGATGATGCAATCAAGGGGCCATTATAATGGTAAACCTTGATCCCGTTTTCATTCACTTCAATCTCTTCTGAAGACTTGCCCGAATTGAGCATTCTTTTCTCAACCGCTTCAATTTCACCCTGCCCGGCACGCTTTCCATAT
>JAUZQJ010000049.1 GCA_030951045.1 Mariprofundus sp. | reverse complement strand
GCAGCCCCACTACCCCAACCACGTGACTTTGATGCCGTCGGAAATTTTACTGCTGCAAGCCCAGCTATCGCCCAATATTCATTACCAGCCACGTTGTAACGCGCTGAGAGTTCAACATTACCAACTTCCCATTTGTTCCTGGCTTGCCATTGTGCCCCTTGTTTATGATTTAAAGCATAGGCAAAACTGTTATTCGGACGATTCTGACGTCCACCATTGGGCATGTTAAACCAACCATGAAAGTTTTGAATGGCATCATCGAAAATGCCACTGGAAGGCACAATAAGCGGTGTCCGCACAGACATCTCCAAACTGTCACTCAGTGCAAAACGAATAACCGGCTCGACAACATACAATTCCATATCAATCAACAGCTGCGCATTGGGTAATTGGTCATATTGATACAAGGTAGCGTAATGTTGATTCAATTCGAATGACCATGAATGATCATACGACCTTAAGGCCGAATCCGGTGTTGGATCAAATAATCGCATCATGGCTGGATCAAGATTGCGAACCGGCAGTGGTGATAGCATATCAGCAGCATAGACATGGCCACAGGAATACAATACGAAAAATAGCCATGCAATAGAGCGATAGAGCACGTTAAGGCGAATCACCTATCGCAACTCGGCTGGCAGACTGAACGTTACATTCTCCTCACCTACAGAGAGCACTTCCGCTTGACCAAAACCGTGTTCATGCAACCAGCTGATAACCCCCTGCACAAGCACTTCAGGAGCAGATGCACCAGCAGTAATGCCGATACGCATATCGGATGAGAACCAGCCCATTTCTATATCTTCCGGCCCATCAATCAGATAAGCATTCCGTCCGGATCGTTCTGCCACTTCACGCAGACGATTGGAATTGGATGAATTTTTTGAGCCGATGACCAGCACAACATCAGATTTTTCAGCCAATACCTTGACTGCTTCCTGACGGTTACTGGTGGCATAGCAGATATCTTCGCGTTTTGGCCCTTGCAGGTTAGGAAACCGCTTTCGCAATGCAGTAATCACATCGGCAGTATCATCCACACTCAGCGTCGTCTGGGTAACGTAGGCCAGTTTATCCGGATCATTCACGTCAAGATCCATCACATCTTCCGGTTCTGAAATGAGTAGCACTGCACCATCAGGAGCCTGCCCCATCGTACCTTCCACTTCAGGATGCCCGGCATGGCCAATCAGAATCACCTGATCTCCATTCTGATAATGGCGCAATAGTTCCAAATGCACTTTGGTCACAAGCGGACATGTTGCATCAATCACACGCAAACCACGTTTATTACCGGATTCACGTACCGATTTACTTACGCCATGGGCAGAAAAAATAAGCAAAGCGTCATCCGGTGCATCGGACACTTCATCAACAAACACAGCACCTTTGGCACGCAGGTTCTCAACTACAAATCGATTGTGTACAATCTCATGCCGTACGTACACTGGGGCTCCATACACTTGTATAGCGCGTTCAACAATTTCAATGGCTCTGTCCACGCCGGCACAAAAACCACGCGGTTCAGCCAACAAAACTGGCTTCTGAAAAAAAGTAATGGTTTCTACGCCAGATACGGATTCTTGCTGCATTCAATAGCCCCTTGCGCTACGGTGTGGGCGCCAAGCCTAACAACAAAAGCAACAATGCAGCACCACTTAAAAATATCATGAGGTACAACTATGTCAGATTACACCATAAACCCAGGCGATAACGCTCCGGCAGATATTGAACTAAACACGTGGCCTGAAGGCACGCTCAAACTGAGTGAACTACATGGACAATGGGTCATTGTTTATTTTTACCCCAAAGACAATACATCCGGCTGTACCACCGAATCATGTGAATTCCGTGATGCCCTGCCTGATTTTTCTGCCGCTAATGCAGCTATCGTCGGTGTAAGTCGTGATTCAGTGAAATCACATGCCGGTTTCACCGAGAAACAGAGTCTGAACTTCCCGCTCATTTCTGATCCGGATGAACGCTTCTGCAAAGCATTCGATGTGCTGCAAATCAAGAAGAATTATGGCAAAGAGTATCTCGGCATTGAACGCTCTACCTTTATCATCAATCCTGAAGGTGATATCGCATTTGCATGGCGCAAAGTGCGCGTGAAGGATCATGTTGAAACGGTATTAACGACACTTAAAGAATTACAAGCATGACCACGAAGCCTCAGAGACACCAAGGTAGCATCAATACCAAAGTGACTATAAGCACCTTATGTTTTGTGGTCTAAGATTTAACAGATGTTGAATGGCAAGAAGATTCTGATCGGTATCGGTGGCGGTATTGCCGTCTATCGTGTGGCCGAACTGGCACGCCTGCTTATCAAAGCAGGTGCCGATGTGCGTTGTGTCATGACAACATCCGCCTGTGAATTTGTTACCCCCCTAACGTTTGAAGCACTGACCGGTCAAGAGGTACATCGTGATCTGTTTGATCTCACCAGCGAACGCGCCATGGGCCATATTCAGTTAGCCCGCTGGGCCGATGCTGTGATCATTGCTCCAGCCACCGCAAATCTACTGGCGCGTCTGACCCATGGTATTGCTGATGATCTGTTATCTACCATCATGCTGGTGAATGACAAACCGGTATTGTTAGCGCCTGCCATGAATGTCTCCATGTGGAATGCCGAAGCCACACAACGCAATATCGCATGCCTGCAACAACAAGGCATGGTGCTGGTCGGCCCTGAATCAGGTGATCTGGCCTGTGGGGAACAGGGTGCCGGACGTTTGGCAGCACCATTAATAATCAAGGCTGCCGTAACAGCACTATTATGCGAGCAATCGCTAGTTGGGCAAACCTGGGTGATCAATGCCGGCCCTACGCATGAAGCATGGGATGGTGTACGCATTCTGAGCAATCGAGCCAGTGGCCAATTGGGTGTCTTACTGGCCGAACAAGCCTGCATGCGCGGCGCTGATGTTGTTTGCATTGCAGGGCCTGGAACACCCGCAACAAATGCAGCTATTGAACGCGTTGATGTTGAATCAGCACAACAGATGTTAGCAGCTTGTAGGCAGTATGCAGCAGGTGCAGACCTGTTTATTGGCACCGCTGCAGTCAGTGATTTTCGTTTCGCAGACCCGCAAACAGAAAAACTTAAACGTGGTGAGCTTCGTTCGATGAACATTGAACTCACTGCCAACCCGGACATCATCGCATCCATTGCAGCCATGCCGAACAGGCCCAAAAAAGTTATCGCATTTGCGGCGGAAAGCAGTAACCATATCGCCTATGCCAAAAGCAAATTGGTGAACAAAAGAGTTGATGCTATTGTTGCCAATGATATATCTAATATGGGCAGTGATCAGGCCAATGGCTGGTGGATCAGTGCCGATAATGAAGTAAGCATCCCAAGCAGTACTAAGATCGCATTTGCAGCAGCGATCATTCAACACATTATGGAGTTAGCATGAGCTTTCAATCCCCCGACAAGCAACATCCCACAGTACACATTCAAGCACTACCGCATGGCAAAGGCATTGATCTACCCTTTTATGCCACCACCCATGCCGCTGGCGCTGATCTGCGTGCTGCTATTGATGAGGATGTCATTATTGAACCGGGCCAGCACGTATTGATTAAAACCGGTTTTGCCATGGCTCTGCCGGATAATTTCGAAGCCCAGATTCGTCCTCGCTCAGGCCTTGCCTTGAAACATGCTATCACCGTACTCAACGCACCGGGAACCATTGATGCGGATTACCGTGGAGAAATAGGTATTATTCTCATCAATCATGGTGATCTCCCTTTTACCGTTCAACGTGGTGACCGTATCGCACAGATGGTGATTGCACCCTTTGTTCAGGCCGACTTTATGGCTGTCGGCACACTTTCGGAAACCGAACGCGGTGAAGGCGGCTTTGGTTCATCGGGCAAACAATAAGTAGTGATATGATGGTCTGTAACTTGCTTGGTGAGAAATCATGATAGAAACAATACCTGGTGAAGCGATACATATCATCACAGCGAACATCAATGCATTGCAGCGAGCAGTCATTTGCATATCACAAGCATTATGCTGTAATATGCTTGTGACTACGCAAAGAGATTGCCAATGAACAAGGTTAAAGAGGTGAACATGAAGCATCTGATATGCCTGATAACAGGATTTATATTAAGCCTGATACCAGTCACGGCACCATCTGCAATGGCCAAAGAAGCAGATTTACCCGATGCCATGCAACATATGGTCAAAGCTCCTGATATTGATTTCACGAATCTGCGTGATCCTTTTGCTTCTTATCTCATTCGCGTCAGACCACATCAGAATTCAAGCGCAACATCCATTGAACCTCAAGCCAAACAGGATAATCGTAAACGCGAAAAACTAGAATCGTATGACCTTGATACCCTACGTCTGGTCGCAATTTTCAGCATGGGTGGCGAACGTGTTGCCATGATTGAAGATGCCACCTCCAAAGGCTTTATTGTCCGTCGCGGCCACTATCTGGGTAAACACAATGGTCAAATTGAAAAAATTACCGATAGCACCCTGTTTCTCGTTGAAGAAGTGCTCAATCCTGCCGGTGATGTGATTGATCGCCAGGTCAGCTTAACCCTGAATGAAGTCAACGAATAAATAGCGCCAAACCTAAAACACTTCACACCTTATATACCTATGCAAGCTAAAAAAATGACCGCCGCCGAAGTGCGCTGCTTCTTTGAATATCTTCAATCCGTTGATCCTGAGCCTGTTACCGAGCTCAATTATAACAATGAATTTGAACTACTGGCTGCCGTCATGCTATCGGCACAATCCACCGATGTTGGCGTCAACAAGGCCACTGCCAAACTCTATCCTGTTGCCAATACACCACAGGCGATTATTGATCTTGGTATAGACAAACTGAAACAATATATCTCCACCATCGGCCTCTATAACAGTAAAGCCACACATCTGATGCGCACATGTCATATGCTGCTTGATCTGCACAATGGTGAAATACCGCGCACCCGCAAAGCCTTAGAGGCCCTGCCCGGTGTGGGTCGCAAAACAGCCAATGTGGTACTCAATGTGCTATTTGATGAACCTACCATGGCTGTCGATACGCATATTTTCAGAGTCGGTAACCGCACAGGTTTAGCGAAAGGAAAAACACCACTCGATGTAGAAAAAGGCCTGCTAAAAGCCATCCCTGCTGAGTTTATGCAACATGCCCACCACTGGCTTATTCTGCATGGCCGTTACACCTGCACCGCCCGCAAACCCAAATGCATCGCCTGCCCGGTAAGCGAGCAGTGCCACTGGCCTGAAAAACCCAGCCCCATTCTATAAACTAGCATAAGATATCAGAAAAAATAACGTTTCGCCTACATTCACTCTGATTGAAACAACGTGATGTGGAAAGACGCATCCTACCTATAACAACCCCAAATCACTTAAATTTAGATCCTGTATCGTTATCAATCCTTAAACGTATTGGCCAAGCGTTCACCAAGTATATAACTGATATTGAAATTTAATTTTGCAACAATATGCGGAAAAAAACGCAGATCACGTTTTAGTCGTTCACAATCAAACCGAAGCACTGATACTGAATTTACCGCACACACATCTGCAGTTCGGCGTATCTCACGTACAAAAGCAATCTCACCAAACACTTCACCTGGTTTCAATCGCGCAATGATCTCATCTCCATCCTGTGAATGACGAATAACATCCACTTCACCCTTGATCAGCAGATACATGCTCCGATCCAAACAGCCCTGCTCAATAATTTTTGCGCCTTCACTATAGTCATTCACTTCGGAGATCAGCATGGCTTTACGAATCTGATAATCTGACATCTCATGAAATAGCTGACAGCCACTTAATGACTCTTTATCCACCGACAAGGCCAAAATATCATACAGACCAACCAGTCGAACGCGGGACATAATCAATGGTGTGACAATGAGATTGGCAAACAGCGCAAACAGCATAGTGGCCGCAGCCAAGGCACCAAACTGACCAATAATAGCAAAATCAGAGGCCAGCAAAATACCAAAACCAAGCGACAGTGCCACGCTGGTAGTAATCAGTGGCAAGGCTTCTTCACGTACCGTTTGTTGTGCTGCTTGCACTGCATCACCCATCATACGGCTATGTTTATTGTAACTGGAAAGCATATGAATGGTACTATCAATGGCGATTCCAATGGCAATCACTGCCACCATCGCTGTGCCGGGATTAAGGGGAATACCCAACAGTCCCATCACACCAAACATCAGAATAATGGGAATTACACTGGGTACCATGGCAATCAATCCACCCTTGAAGGAGGTGAACATGGCTGACATCAGTAAAAATATAATACCGAGAAAGATCATCAATGATTCAATCTGGGCATGCAGCAAGGTATCGGCCTCTTCGTTGATCATCAGATTCTCACCAACAATATCGACTTGTAGCTCCGCCCCCGCAATCTCCTGAGCCACTTGACGCAATTCATCAATGTTTCGGTTCAACATATTGGAATCACTAATATGGTGGCGTACTACGATGACACCGCGCCTGTAATCATGACTGACATAACGTTGCAATTCCTGCCGGTGCATGAATAACAGATATTGCGATACCAACTCTTTATTGGCAGGCAACTGATACCATTGTGGATCACCGGCATGGAATTCGCGATTCATCAGTTTCAAGTAATCAACCAGAGACACGGTGCGATCAAACACACCCTGCTTACCGATAAAATCTGCAAGCTCTTCGAGTTTACGCAGGTTGCGAGGCTGCAAAAAAGCCTCTTCTTTATCCGATTGCACACTGATGAAAAATGTTTTAATGCCTGCAAGGTATTTATTCACCTCACTTGCATCCCTAATCAATGGACGGTCCTGTTTAAAGTACGACATCGGATCATTGGTCACATACAGTTTAGAAGCCTCAAACAGGAAGAATGCACACAAGAGCAACGTCGCACCAAGCAATAGACGCTGTATGGAAAGGTTCGATTTCTGATTCAACTGAAGCACAAGTCTGGATAAGAAACCGCCTTCGGTGGCTGGCTGTCCGGATTTTTTAGATGAACCCATCATGACAAGCAACGCAGGCACCAGCAAAATGGTCACCAATCCATTGGCCAACATGGCAAAACTGGATGCGATGGCAAAATCACGGATCAACTCCATACTGCTGAATATATTTCCAGCAAATCCAAGCACCGTGGTGGAAATGGTCAAGAGCAGCGGCAGCCCCATCTTACGCAACATCTTGCGCACGCAGAATTCTGGTTCCTGATCCGGATATGCTCTACGCGCATCTAAATATGAACCAATTAAGTGGGTATCTTCCGTCGATCCGATAACAATAATCAAAGTTGGTAACATCGCACTGAGGATATTCACCGGAATACCTGCCCAGCCCATCATACCCATGGTCCAGATCAGACTAATGCCAGCGGTAAGCAGCGGAATAAAACCTGCTGCTGTACTGCGCATAAACAATAGAATCACCAACAAAATAACAGCCGCAGAAAGCGGTGCCAGTGTGCGCATATCAGCAAACAAGGTTGATTCCATTTCCATCTGAATGCGCGGCGAACCAATTTGAAACAGGCGCTCAAAATGTTCTGCTGATGGTTCTATGGCCTGCTGTATCGCTTCATAAACACCGGCATGACCGAGTGTTTTCATGGCAGCGGGTTGAACCGTCACAATCATTGCAAGCGCGTTACCTTCTGCTGATACAAGGTTGCCCTTCACCAAAGGATTATAAAGCACATTTTCTTTTAACTGATCAACTTCTTTCTGATTTTCAGGGATATGATCCATCAACAATTTTGAGCTGACAGCGTCTTGTTTACCACGCAAGTTGCGCAGTGTGAAGATGTCTTCCACCCGCTGTACCGACTCCAGTGAAGCCAAACGCACATGCAGTGCTTTCAGCGCATTGAGTTTATCCGTCGTCCACAAGGAGGGATCCCGAGTAAAGATCAGTGTTTGATTATCAGATCCAAACTCCTCTACTACCGATTCATAGATCTGCATTTTCGCAGAACCCTTGGCAACCATGTTTTCCGTTCCCGTATCAATATGCAGATGTTGCATGCCTGTTGCGGCCAGGGCAGTCAAAACAGTCAGCACCAGCAGCAATAACAATCGATGATGTAAGCCGAACATAAGTATTCGATTCATGGTGCCTCCTCTGCTACTTCAGGATTTATATCTGAAGACTCTGCTGCAGGCTGACTGTTTGCTGATACAAAAGACGATATGTCAAAAATGGATTCCGGCACATAATCACTGGAATAGACGCGCCGATCGACCTTCAAAATAGATCGATGATGATTGATGAAATTTTCCGCCATCATCATGTCCGCACGCCACATTTCACCATTCACCTGATGGATATCATGCCGGGTCTGCCTTTTCACCAATTTCCCCTTTTGATCCAGATAGTCGACATGCGTCACAAAAAAATTATCCTGCCGGATGAGCAACTTTCGCTCTGCATAACTGCGACGTACGTTTGTCTTCTTACGCTTCGAAATGGCCTGCACGACAAAATAGGCGTTATCACCATCGATTACATCCTTCATACGATGATATTCAAATGCGTGCATATCTTCAGGCATGAGATCTTCCAATGAAAATTCACTACCGAGCATCTGGCTACCTGCCACACCACCGGCATATTCAATCAGATGCGTGCCAAGCGCCGGTAGGTAAAAGCGTTTTTTACGTTCACCATCTTGTTGCCGGGTAAACAACAGGGCTGCCCCGGCGATTGATTCAGGATAGGTGAATGTAAGCATCGCCTTAAATGTGCCACCCTGCTCTAATCTGGAATAACGTTTCATACGCCGGACATCCCGGTGTTGCTTGGCATCCATCAGTATCAGAGACTGTTCTTCATACACATACGGATATAACTCATGACGGCGAAGAGATTCCATAACAATCTCTTCCCCGGTCAACGCTGGCTGCTGTACTTGATTATTATGCGTTAACGGCATCTCAGCGGCCATCACACTAGTTTGAATGCTACAGTTCACCATCACAGCCAATGCAATCACATAGATCGCTCTAAGACCGGGTTTCAGCAACCAGGCCGTCATAGCGCGATCTAAAATAACCACGATGATTATCTTTCCAGCCGTGTAAGACGCTTAATTTCTATCGCCATTTTCTCAGACAAGGTAGCCAGCAGTTGCGACATTGCTCCTGCCATCGCGGCATAGTCGTGTTCAGAGACATTCGTTTCACTGATTATATGATGAAAATAACTCTGTGATTGCTTGCCTGTCTGCTGAATATGCCAACGCACTTTCAAATGAACGCGTCCATCCGCCAGTCGTTCAAATTGTCGAATATCAATCAACAATGAAATGTCCGCATGCATAGAACCTGGAAATGGTGCCGTGATCACACTCATCGAATCCAGATATTCAGCCAGATCATCACTCAAGGTGCGGGCAACATCATCCCGAAGTCGTCCGCCCCACTGATGATATTCAGCAATGCGCAGATGATTGTCTGCATCCCTACTCACGATGCGAGGGCGATCCAGATAACGAGGAATCTCCAATTGCCTGATAACAAGCTGATGCTTGGTGGCTGTGTCCGAGGCATCACTGCTGCTGTTCTGCTGCACAGAAGCGACTGTATTTAACACATAATATTGGGTTGGCGTTGAGCTGCATCCGGCTACGAACATGATAAACAAACAAGAGAATAGATAGCGTACTTCACGATGATACAAGGCTCTCATTACTGCTCTCCTGATTTTGGTTTACCAAACAACACGGCGTTGGGATGACGCTCAAGCAGGTCAACAAATGATCGGATCGCACGCGCCATGTCCGACAAATCCTGACTCAATTGATTCACTCTATATTGCAGTGGCGATGCCGGATCCAAGGTGTCATTGATACTGCGCAGCGTTTTTTCCGCCTGCTCCAAAGTACTGCGCCCCGAATTCAACGCTTTATCCAGATTATCCGCCATCGGTTCTGCATGCTGATCCAATGATTCAATCACATGCCGGAATGCACTCAGTGAAGCGCGTAAATCAGCAATCGATTCTTTGGTGGCGGAGCCATTGATTAAATTATTACTGCTATGCACCAGACTGGCCAGATCCTCACCGATTTTATCGGTTTTCACTTTATCCAGCTTGGTCAAAATACTCTGTAGTGATGTTGTGATTTGGTCAAAACCTCCGGCAATAGAAGGAATCTCAGGTAATTCACTACGACCATCAGCCAACAAACGAATGGGCGTATCAGGATGCATATCCAGCGATACAAACAGTTTCCCTGTTAGCAAACTGCCAGTTTCCAATTGGGCTCGCAGCCCACGCGCTACCAGACTGGCCAATATCTGATCCGATGTACTGTCGGCCCCCTCGTTGTTTTCCACAATCCGTTCCGGCTCAATTTCTATGATCACAGGGATACGAAAACTGACATCCGCACGATTGAATTCCAGCCGCACATCAACAACCTTACCGACCTGAATACCCTTAAATTCCACAGGTGCATTCACATTCAAGCCACGCACCGATTTTTCAAAATAAACCACAAAACGAATTTTTCTCGTATAGGTTTTGGCAATAATTTCATCGTAATTTTTATACAAGGTAAAGACGAGATCCTCCGCATCTTCAAGCGGACTATCTGCTTTTTTCTGTGAATCAAAGGCAATGCCTCCATACAGCATCGACTGCAGTGACGTGGTGCGCAGTTGCACACCATCAGCACCCATGGTCAGATCAATACCACTGACATTCCAGATATGGCTATTACCATGCACTAAACCATCGTATGGCGAGCGCACAAAGGCATGGACAAAGATACTATGTTTATCATTGGATAGTTCATAACCAAGCACTTCACCAGCCTGAATACCCTGATAATAGATCGGAGAACCAACATCCAACGATCCCAACTTGTCGGATAACAGTGTCACACGCACACCATCTGAATCCGATTTTACAATGGGAGCGGAATCCAAAGCCTTAAAGTGGTATTGCGGAGAACCATGCCCCGGATCAATCTCGATATAAGAGCCACTGACCAGCGTACCCAAACCGGAAACCCCGCGTAAACTTAGTTGTGGTCGCACTACCCAAAAGAGGGTATCCCGATGTAAGAATGATTCTGCATCGGGGTTTAAGCGCGCCGTTAACACCACATGCTTGAAATCCTTCGTAAACTTTAATGCTTCAACCATTCCGATTTTCACATCTTTATATTTAATGGGAGTTTTACCAGCCTCTATGCCATCGGCTGTTTTCATACTAATGGTAATTTCAGGGCCTTGTTCTGAAATAGTTTTCACAATAAGCCAAAGGCCAATGCACAAGGTCAAAACAGGAATCAACCATACCATTGAAAACCGGCTTGGCATTTTCACTACAGGCTGTCCATCACCCGCCATCTCTGTGTGACTATCCTGCTTACCCATGCGACTGCTCCGACTTTGGACCATGTTGCTGCATCAATAACTGCTCTCCCGATGTTTCTTCATGCTCATTCAGGTGCTCCCTCTCTTGAGCCTTAGCTTCGTCGATCTTATCCCGGTCAATTTCATCCCGATCGATCCCATCCCAAATTAGGCGCGGATCAAAGCTCTGTGCAGCCATCATCGTCAACACAACCGATGCGGCAAAATAACTGGCAGCAATGCCCGGCTCGATTGAAGCCAATGCATCCATACTGACCAACGAAGTTAAAATGCCAATCACAAAAATATCTACCATAGACCAAGAGCCAATCATTTCTGTCATGCGAAACAATCGCGTGCGATCATAAGGGCGCCATAAGGATTTAAAGTGAAGAGAAAGCAACAAAAACACCAGTGTCAGCAATTTACTCACAGGCACCATGATACTGGCAAAAAACACAATCAAACCGAGATGCCACATGCCAGCCTTTATGAGGTGTTCTACACCCGCTAAAATCGTACTGGGCTCACCTTGACCTAACTGGGTTACCGTCATAATTGGCAATATATTTGCAGGGAAAAGCAGGATGATTGCCGCTATCAATAAGGCCCAGGTGCGGGCTATGCTATTCGGCTTGCGGGCATGCAGAATATCGTGACAGCGCGGACAATGTGCTTCTTCAAGCGGCGAGGATTTCAACTTGGGTCGCAACACCAACAGTGAACATGTATGGCAATGCAAGCGCCCGCGATTCAGGGCGCGACCTAAACCATCGCGCGGCGCATCGATGTTCCCGCCTTCATGTAGATGATGCGGCCAGAACAATGCACTATTCATACCCTGCATTGCCAACACACTCACAGGTAATAGAGCCGCATACGCCATCATGGCAACACCAACTTCGATCTCTGCCAAATCAAGTAATTTTACGATAGCAATCAATACAGCCAGCATAAACACACCCAGCAGGCTCCATGGCATCAGGTGCTGCACCAAACGAAAAACAGATGCCATAGCCGGAGCACGTAAACCTAGCGATGCAGGCACCAGCAGGTATAGCGAAGCAAGCATGGTTAGCAATGGAAATACAATACTGGTCAATAAAACCAACAGACCAATGTCATTCATGCCGGTATCAAAAAGAGCCAGGGGGCCGGATAGTAAATGATCCGTTTCCACCCTTCCGGCCAGTTTTAATGACATAAAGGGAAATGTATTGGCCATGACAAATAACAGCAACGCAGTGAAGTGCAGGGCCAGATTATGATGTACTGCTTGTGAAGAGACATGCTCATATAAGAGCGCATCACAGCATGAACAATGCGCTTTAGCATGCTCAGGAAGTGAATGAAGATGATGCAGTGCATCACACTCATGACATGCAATCATGTGTTAAAACAAGCCATCACATATCACAATCATTCGCACGACACCCACCCCATAAGCATCAACCGATCAATCGAGCAATGCGAGCATACGTTTACCCAACAAGGTTGGATTGTGTTCAATGGCGACACCGGCTGTTTCCAGGGCTATGAATTTTGCTTCTGCCGTACCTTTACCACCGGAAATAATGGCTCCTGCATGGCCCATGCGTTTACCTTTCGGAGCTGTCGCTCCAGCGATAAATGCGACCACAGGTTTAGAAAAATGATCACGAATATAAGCAGCGGCATGTTCTTCATCCGAACCACCAATCTCTCCGATCATCACAACGCCTTCGGTCTGATCATCGTCTTTAAACAGGCGCAATGCATCGATAAAATCCATGCCATGAATCGGGTCTCCACCCATACCGATACAGGTGCTTTGCCCCAAACCGGTAGAGGTTAGTTGCGCAACCGCTTCATAGGTCAAGGTGCCCGATCTTGAAATTACTCCGATACGGCCCGGCAGATGAATATGGCCCGGCATAATACCAATTTTGGCTTCGCCCGGAGTGATGATACCCGGACAGTTCGGCCCGATCAGCGTACAATCCATATTGGCAATCTGTTGTTTCACACGCAACATATCCTGCACCGGAATACCTTCGGTAATGCAGCAGATCAGTTTAATCCCTGCATTCGCTGCTTCAACAATGGCATCGGCCGCAAAACGTGGCGGAACAAAAATTACCGTTGCTTCTGCACCCTCTTGCTCAACAGCATCTGCTACGCTATCAAATACCGGACGCTCCAGATGGCGTTGACCACCCTTACCCGGTGTGACACCGCCAACAAAGCTGGTGCCATAAGCAATCATCTGTTCGGAATGAAAACTGCCCTGTTTGCCCGTAAATCCCTGGCAAATAACACGTGTATGGCGATCCAATAGTACGCTCATGTTAAACCTCGACCTGTTTGATCTGATTGATCTACCGCGCATCGGGACAGCGATGCTTGCTCCCTCTGTGCTGCAGCTACTGCAAATTCTGCTGCCTGATCCAGATCCTCTGCCCAACGCACATCCAGGCCGGCATCTTTCACAATCGCCCTGCCCTCTTTTTCATTGGTACCAACCAAACGCATCACCACCGGCACGCGCATGGGATGGGTTTTAATCGCTTCAAGCAAACCATTGGCAATAATATCACAACGTACAATACCACCGAAAATATTCACCAGCACCGCTTTAACATGCTCATCACTGAATAGCAGTTTAAAGGCTTCACAGACAGCATCAACCGTTACCCCGCCACCAACATCCAAGAAATTGGCCGGTTTTCCACCTTTCAATTGAATAATATCCATGGAAGCCATCGCAAGCCCTGCACCATTAACCCTGCAACCGATATGTCCATCCAAGGCGATATAATTCAAACCAAACCGCGATGCCTCGGTTTCACGCGGATCTTCTTCATCCAGATCACGTAGTTCAGCAATAGCAGGCTGACGGTAGAGCGCGTTATCATCCAGCACGAACTTGGCATCCAGGGCGATGAGTTGACCCGATTGTGTAAGCAGCAATGGATTTAACTCCAGCATGGCAGCATCTGTCTGGCGGAACATACGATGCACATTTGATGCCAGTGTATGAAACGCCTCCAATTGATCACTGCCCAGGCCAAGCTTGGCAGCCATACCCCCACTCTCGCTGACCGACACCGTATCATCGGCAATCTTTACAGTCATAATCTGATCCGGGGTATCTGCTGCAACCTGTTCAATATCCATGCCACCGGCAGGGCTGACAACAAAAGCAATCGATTCGGTCTCTCTATCCACCAGCAGACTCAGGTAAAATTCACGATCAATGTCCAGGCCCTCTTCAATATACAGCCTGTTCACCTGCTTGCCTGCTTCACCTGTTTGTTTGGTTATCAATATCGAACCCAACAGCGCATCAGCGGCCAATTCCACTTCCTGTAGAGACCGACACAGACGTACACCACCAGCCTTGCCACGACCACCGGCATGAATCTGTGCTTTCACTACCCAGATATCGCCAGCCAGCGATGTGGCAGCAGCGACCGCCTCGGCAACTGACATCGCCACTATGCCCTTAGGAACCGGCACAGAAAATTCGGCCAGCAGCGCCTTAGCCTGATACTCATGAATGTTCATTTCACAACCTCAACTTTTTTAAACATGTTCAACTATTCGTCAGGCGTCAGATGCAACTAAAAATGGCCAAATGCATCAATTGTTTTGACCAGATCTTTGACTGCCAGCATCGACTGATGCAATGCATCACGCTCTTTTTTTGTTAAATCCAGCTCAATGATGGATTCTAACCCACTACCCCCAAGTTTACATGGCACACCCAGATAATAACCATGGATACCATATTCGCCTTCTAAATAAGCGGCACAGGGCAGTATCTGTTTTTTATCTTTGATAATCGCTTCAGCCATTTGAACAACGGATGCACCGGGTGCGTAAAAAGCAGAACCCGTTTTCAGGTAACCGACAATTTCTGCTCCACCATTAGCGGTTCGATCACATATAGCCTGCACCCGTTCTGCGTCTATGAGTTCTGTGATGGGAATCCCTGCCATGGTGCAGTAACGTGGCAAAGGAACCATGGTATCGCCATGACCGCCCAATACGCAGGCTCCAACATTTTCAATGGACACCTCTAATTCCTCAGCAATAAACGCACGCATCCGCGCTGAATCGAGTACTCCGGCCATACCAATCACCCTGTGTTTGGGAAAACCGGACACCTTCAGAGCAGTATAAACCATGGCATCGAGAGGATTGGTCACCACCAGAATAATACAATTAGGAGAGTATTTGACGATATTGCGCGTCACTTCAGAAACAATTTTCACATTAATACTCAGCAAATCATCGCGGCTCATGCCCGGTTTGCGTGCAATACCTGCTGTGATGATCACCAGATCGGAATCGGCCGTATCGGCATAATCCTGTGTGCCTTCCACATAGGAATCAAAGCCCTGAATGGGTGATGACTCAAACATATCGAGCGCTTTACCCTGAGGCACACCCTCCATGACATCGATCATCATGATATTTGCCATCTCTTTCTGGGCTGCTAAAAAAGCTGCAGTAGCGCCAACATTACCGGCTCCTACAACGGTAATCTTTTTACGATAAATCAGTGACCTGTTCATTTTCTGAGTTGTTGACCAACGCATAGCTTATCCCCTTTCATTCAAAATGATGAAAAAATATATCCCAATGTATCCAACAAAAGAAAAGCATGACGATATTATGATTGATAGTCCAACGAAACAGATACGCTGTGGTTATGAAGCCGCCTGCAAATAATCAATCGCCTGCTGGGCCGCTATCTCCATTGGCAAGCCGAGCGCCAGATGCCCAGTCATAGCAGATGCCAAACGGCAACCGGTACCGTGCCTTTGATGCGCTGACCAGCTCTGACGTGGATGATTAAAGCTGTGAATCACTCCATGCGCATCACACAACAGATCACTCAAATGCGCAGTATCTGCATGCCCGCCTTTTAACAAGACAGCACAGCCCAAGCGTTCCCTTAATGCGCATGCATCACGAGCAGGATCAATGACAGGCGCTCCCAGCAATACGGCTGCTTCATCCAGGTTAGGGGTAATCAGCGTAGCCATCGGCAGTAACGCATATTTAAGTGTATCAATAGTCCCATCTTGTAACAGCCGTTTTCCACTGCTGGAAATCATCACCGGATCAACAACCAGATGACCGGCATGCAGCTCATGCAACAATGCAGACACCAGCGCGATATGTTCGACACTGAACAGCATACCTGTTTTCACAGCCACTACATCGTAATAATCAAACACGGCATGTATTTCAGCATCCAGTTGCGCCAATGAGACCGCTTCAATTCTGCTGATATTGGCAGGATTCTGTGCTGTTAAGGCAGTGGTCGCAGAACAGCCATGCAAGCCCAGTGATTCAAACACACGTAAATCTGCCTGAATGCCCGCACCACCACAGGAGTCAGAACCGCCAATGGTAAGGCAAACAGCTCTTTTCTCTTCCGTGCTTTGATTCATGCCCCTGTGTTGATTCATCCATTATCCCAGATATCAATCAATCGTACGGCTTCTGCTTCGGTATCTTCCGCCGCAAACAGGCCGGAAATCACCGCCGCACAATCAGCTCCGGCAGCCTTGATCTCAGCGATATTGTCTGCATCAATGCCACCAATGGCACAGATATGCGCATCGGGAAACATCTGGCGCGCTTTCATTAAGCGCGCCAGACCAATAACCGGCACTTCAGACTTGGATGTGGTTGCCCACACAGCGCCAAAGGAAACATAATCAGCACCATCCTTGAGTGCCGATGTTGCAAAAGCAGCGTCAGCACGACAAGTAATACCAACAATAAAATCATCGCCTACCTGCACTCTCAACTGGACAAGGTTCGGTGCATCATCACGTCCCAAATGCACACCATCAGCCTCGGCATCCTGCGCCAGACTGACTGAATCATTGATGATCAACAGCGCACCATAGGAACGCGTTAACTGACGCAATGCTTTGGCGCGTTTTAGTTGACGCTTATACCCCTGTTTTTTATCACGGAACTGGAGTGTTTTCACGCCCCCTTTTAACGCCGCTTCCGCTTTCTCTAACAGATCTGCGCTTTCCAGATCTGCCGGTAAAATGGCATAAACACCATGCATGTCTGTTGCTTTCATTTGCTGATCAGGATTCCAGTAATTTCAACAGATCGGTAAATGCAGGTAGCTGCACAACCCGATCAGCATATTCGGCAGGCACATCCTGATAACCATGTTCGGCAAATGCCACATGCTGACAGTGTGCAGCAAAACCTGCTTCCACATCAAAACGTGTATCGCCCACCATTACTGTTTCGGCAGCATCCACACCCATCGCTCTGCAGCACTCCAGCAACATATCCGGCGCAGGTTTTTTAGGGAAACCATCTTCAGGTGACAGTGCCAGTGTCAGGTAAGGCGTAAGCCCCATCGCACCCAGCACTTTCACACGCGCTTTGGCCGGTTTGGCTGTCACAACCGACATCGGAATGCCCTTGGCTTTGAGTGTGTCCAATACATGCATGACACCGGGAAACGCTTTACCATGGTCAGCCGGATGCTGCTCATAAATATCTGCAAAGGCATGGTACAAGGCTATTGTCTCATCATGCTCCATTGGCAAGCCGAGCACGTTAGAGGCTAGTTTGTGTGCACCACCACCAACATGTGGTTGCGTATCGGCCAGAGACAGACGCAAATCATAACCAAGCGACTCCAAAGCACGATTCGCATTGGCCTGAATATCAGGCAGTGCATCCACCAGTGTTCCATCAAGATCGAAAATAAAAGCCTTAGGCATCGTCATACTTACTCCTTAAATATTCTATAGTTAAAATAATTTCTTCACGTGCATTGACATCCACTTCATCAACAAGTTGATGCTGCAATGCTGCACTTATACATTGATAATTTTCTGCACAACTCAATCGTCCCAATGCCCATGCAGCATGGCCTCGAACCAGCGCGTCTTTATCCGTAAGTACATGCAGCAAATCATCCACAAACAGACCATTGCCCGAATTCCCAATCGCGATACAGACATTACGCAACAGGCCAGCGCGCTTGGTACGTTTGATTGGCGATTTACGAAATAACTGCCGGAAACCATCATCATCAAGTCGCAGCAAGCTAGCAAGATTTGGCAGATGATTCTCCCCCCTCGGTGTAAGGGGATCACTCCCGGTGTTCAGATCCTGCAAGCGCAACACAACGTTGGCAGCATGCTGATTCCACGGACATACCATTTGGCAGTCATCACAACCGTAAATATGGTTGCCCATCAGAGATCGAAGCGGATGCGGAATAAAACCATCAAATTCAATGGTCAGATACGAAATACACAATCGCGCATCCACAACATAGGGCGCGACAATCGCTTGCGTGGGACAGACATCGATACAGGCTGAACATGTGCCGCAATGATTGTTGGCTGCTTCATCAGCATCAATCTCAGCCGTTGTAAAAATCTCTCCCAGCAAAAACCATGAACCCAGCTCGCGATGAATGGTTAATGAATGTTTGCCCTGCCAACCAAGCCCGGAGGATTCTGCCAGGGCATGCTCCAGAACCGGTGCTGTATCGACAAATACGCGCTGATCATGTTTACCAAGCAACACATCAAGATCAGCGGCCAATGCTTTCAATCGTTTTTTCATCACATCATGATAGTCATCGCCATGCGCATAAGCCGAAATCACACCCTGCTCTGTTGCGTCATTGGCTTCATCGAGTTGGTAGGCTGGTGGTGAATAGGTCATGGCCACCGTAATCACTGATCGCACATCTTGCAGCATCGATTCAGGCTGCATGCGGCGCTGCATACGCACCTCTTCCGCCATCCATGCCATATCGGCCTGCATGTCTGATTGCACCCAATGCTGCAATCCCTGCACATGTTTATTATCAAGCCGAGGCGACGTGATTCGACACAGTTCAAAACCATGCGCCAATGCCTTTTCCTGAATGATTCCCTTCACTCCATCGTTTACCATGGCCGCACTCTGACACATCAATACAATTGTGACATCGGGCCATCCGTAACCCTCAAGATTTTATAGCAATCGCATTAAAGGCATCAATGACAATTCTCGGTTATTTTGAGTCGTCATAGTTCGGATAAAAATTGACATTAGTTATGGTCTTCGCTCGAGTTGTTTGAGGCATATTCAAACTCCCTAATGAATTGTTGCACATATGAATTCGATGACCCATTGCTTACGATTACCACCTCTAGAGCATTTTCACTGTACCGTTCTATGGCGTGTTTTATTCCTTGAATTATCAAGCTTGTATCATTTCCAAACGCCCCTCCTCCAAGCAGCGTAAGAAAAACCGTGTTGTTTCCAGTTTTTCTAAAATTCAAAATTGCGGCACATAATATGGCCTCATAGGCCGCTTCCAAAATAAGTTTTGCAAAGTCCTCCCAAAGTAATGAGGAATGTTCAGAGTATGCAATGGGGAGTGCTGAACAGTAGGCTTGAGAAACTTTATGTTGCGAACCATTAATCGTCACTTGTGTGCCCCATTGAATACCAATACGTAGTAATCCTCTCAGCTTGTCACGTTCATAGTCGTTTGAGTTTCGTAAATAATTCGATATCTCAACTAAACCCTCTTCG
>JAUZQJ010000048.1 GCA_030951045.1 Mariprofundus sp. | reverse complement strand
TGATATGGAAAAACATTTCAACCATTTCGTACCGCAAAACCAGCTCTATTACGACCATACTCTGGAAGGAGCCGATGATATGCCCGCCCATATCAAAGCCAGCACACTGGGCAGCTCTGTTAGTATACCTATCCGTGCAGGCCGTCTGGCGCTGGGCACATGGCAGGGTATCTATCTTGGTGAACACAGGGATTATGGTGGCCCAAGAAAACTGGTGATTACCCTGAACGGAGAATAAAGCATGAACATCGCAGTCTATATTTCTGGCCATGGTTTTGGTCATTTGGCCCAAATGGCTCCCGTGCTGAATCGGCTGCATCGCATCAGACCTGATATAACATTCCTGCTGCGCTGCGCATTACCTGAGCAAGAGATGCGCTCGCGCTTACACTTTCCTTTTGAACGGGAAGCCTCTCCAGTCGATGTTGGTGTAGTACAAAAAAATGCCGTTGAAGAAGACCTCCTCACGTCAATCAAGCTGATGCGTGCATGGGTTGAGCAGATAGATACTCAGATTAATCGGGAAATTGCACTGCTGCGTAATTTTAATCCAGCTCTGATTCTCTCTGATATTTCTCCATTGGCATTCCCTGTTGCAAAGGCGCTGGGTATTCCCGGCATCGGACTGGCAACACTCGACTGGCATAGCATCTACTCGTATTGGCTAGATGCTGATGACCCGATCATCACAACACTGGCAAGCGCATATGCTCAATGTGATCTACTACTGACGCCCCCCATGGCTATGCACATGCCGGTGTTTGCAACGCAACAACAGATCCCGCTCATTTCCACACAAGCCAACAGCGTAACAAACCCTGTTGCCTCAGATGCACGCAAAAAAGCACTGGTGCTATTCGGTGGATGTGGCAATCCACCTTATGATTTGTACGCCCTTGAAAGCATGCATGAATGGCTATTCCTAATCCCTGATACTCCCGATCATAAATCAACTGACCTGCCGGACAATGTACAACCCATAAACTTTAACACTGATCTGCGCCCAGTTGATTTGATGCCCTTTGTCGATGTAGTACTGTGCAAACCCGGTTACGGTATCCTGTCTGAATGCTGGGTCACAGAAACCCCTATCGCCTGGGTGGAACGCCCTGATTTTCCTGAGTTTCCCATGCTTAAAGAATGGTTAGACAATGCATTCCCCGCCTGCGGCATGAGCCGTGCTGATTTCCAACAGGGGCACTGGCAAGCCGCACTCGATGCAGCACGCATTCACCCTACCCCTTTCCCTGAGTATGAAGACGGTGCGATTGAAGCTGCCGATATCATCCTCTCATTCACACAACAGGCTTAATGCGTTCGTAAAACGATGACCAAAAGATAGGCTTCCATAAAACTCCAAGAGATACAGTTTATTGCCTACTCTGTGTCTTTGTGTCTCTGTGGTAGAGGCATTTTACGTTATTACTCTTCACCACGATATTGCAGTGCTTCAGCAATATGCGTGGAATTCACGGATTCTGAATTATCCAGATCGGCAATGGTGCGTGCTACCTTGAGAATACGGTGATAACTGCGTGCAGAGAGTGAAAAATGCTGCATGGCCTGATCAAGCATTTTAGCTGATTCCGCATCAGGTCTGGCGAACTGCTCAATCTCTACATTTGTCATACGCGCATTCACACGGCCTTCACCTAAGCGATCATATTGACGTTGGCGGGCTTTCTGAACGCGCTCTGCAATTACACAAGATGCTTCACCCGGCTGCATATTCGCCAACTCTTCGCGCTCTACCGGTGGCACATGCACGCGTAGATCAAACCTGTCCAACAGCGGCCCCGAAATACGTCCTGTGTAACGCCGCACTTCAGAAGGTGAACATTTACACGGTTTAGTTGGGTGGCCCAGATACCCACACGGGCAGGGATTCATTGCAGCAACGAGTTGAAAACGAGCCGGGTATTCTGCCGATTCTGCCGCACGCGCAATGCATACACGCCCCTCCTCGAGTGGCTGACGCAGCGTTTCCAGTACCGCACGTTTATGTTCCGGCAATTCATCAAGAAATAGAATGCCATGATCAGCCTTGGAAATTTCACCCGGTTTTGGGTTGCTTCCCCCACCAATGATTGCCACATCGGAAGCAGAGTGATGCGGCTGCCGCAATGGCGGCTGTCTGCTCATTGCAGGTCGGGAAGTATCACCGGACACACTATAAATACGCGTAACCTCAAGTGCCTGCTGCATCGTTAAGGGCGGCATAATGCCGGGCAATCGATGTGCCAACATGCTTTTACCAACACCAGGTGAGCCTGTAAAAAGAAGATGATGGGCACCTGCGGCGGCAATTTCCAATACACGCCGCGCCTGCATTTGGCCTCGGATATCGGCCATATCTTCACTACAGACAGGCTGATCATTCAGTTCAGCCACATGATCAGCCACACGCAGCATTTTGCTACCACCCAAATGCTGGGCTACTGCCAACAGATGCTCAGCCGGATAGATTTCCATATCCTGCACTGCAGCCGCTTCCACAACATTGCCTATCGGCACAATCACCTTGGTAAAGCCCTGATCACGAGCAAACAACACCAGAGGTAACACCCCGCGCACACTGTTGAGCCGCCCATCCAATGCCAGTTCGCCAATAAGAAACACATCATCT
>JAUZQJ010000047.1 GCA_030951045.1 Mariprofundus sp. | reverse complement strand
GCTGCTATTGGCGGTGCTGGTGCTGCTGTTGGTACTGTTGCTGTGTACAACGCAACTGCGTTAACTACTAGTTTGGAAATGAAGAAGTGGATGATTGACTTCCAGGCACAGGGTGAATTGGGCGACATGCAGGTTGGTATTTATGCCGATTACGCTAAAGCTGGTGCAGGTACTGCAACCCGCGCTAACTTGTTCAGTAAACTTGGTGGCGAGTCTTCCGGTTACTCTGTCCGTGCAAACATCAAACCTTTGCATACTGTAATCGTAAATGCTGGTTTCGGCATTATGCGTGATGCAGACCTTCTTGGTGCAGTAACTAAGACTACACAGTTCCAGGTTGGTGCTGAGTATGAAATCTACCAGAACTTCGTTGTTGCATTGATCTATAACAACACTAAATCTACTACAGCTGCTAACTTTGTAACTAAGACTAAAACAACTACATTGGATATCGAAGCACTGCTATAAAACAGTACTTCACCTAGTGTGATAAAGAGGGAGGCTTCGGCCTCCCTCTTTTTTTTTGCCCTGAATATAGGTAACTTGTGCATTGTTACTTGACCGCAAGGCTGTGAGCAGTTGGAATTCAGCGTTATGAAGACTCTCATCAAATACTCCTTTTTATGTTCGATACTCTTTTCCATCACTGCATGCAGTAATATGCCTCAGTTATTCTGGGATACCGATGATGGTAGCGGCAAGAAACCGTCATCCATATATGGTACAAAAACAGAGAAGAAGGCAGAGGCACGTGCGCCCCTGGAGGTGCCGCCCGAGCTTCGCGCTGATATAGCCTTGCCGATGGCTAACGAAGTTGGCACCAATGGTAGTCAAGAACGGTTGCCTGAAAAATATACCAAGGCGGTAGCCGGGAAGGCTGTGGCATTAGATGCACGCGCCTATACTGCAACAGCAGATCAAGTGTTTTCGGCGGTTGTAGATGCAATGACATCATTAAATATGCCGATAGAATCAGTGGATTCACCCAGTGGTATTGTAACTACCGATTGGGTACAGAAAGGTTTGCACAATAATAATATATTAGGAAGCATGCTTGGGCAGGGTAGTAATGTAACACGCCATCGTTATGTTGTGCGGGTCTATCGTATAAAAACCGGGCAACAAGAAAAAACGCGTTTAGAAGTGCGGGCGCTCTTGCAGCGGTTTTCCAATAGACATTGGGTGAGTATGCCCATGAATCAAAAACATACGGCTGCATTCTTTACAACGGTTGAAGAGCAACTTGGCCGTTTGCAAGGTAATACCGTAGCTCCTTAACGTATACACACTTCGTGGTGGGAGAAGGTCTAAAACAACGGCGAATGTGATGTTGTTTGTTTTTCTTTGCGTTAAGGTGAATGTTTTTGACTTTAATCTCTCACGCTGATCAATTGGTGAAGTGCAGTGCCCGGGTCAGGCTGGCGCATCAGCGATTCTCCGATCAGAAAGCCATATACACCATTGTTATTCATGAGCTGAATATCATGCGGCGTGAAAATGCCGGATTCTGTGATCACTGTTTTATCTCCATCTAACTGTTGAAGTAGTGAAATGGTTGTTTCCAAACTTGTTTCAAAGTTGTGCAGGTTACGGTTATTGATGCCCATCAGTTGGGTGTCTAAGCGTAAAGCGCGTTCCAGCTCCTCAGCATTGTGTACTTCAGGCAATACAGATAGCCCCAGTTCATGGGCGCAGGCAGTGAGCTCTGCAGCCAGTGCATCATCGAGCATGGCAAGAATGACCAGAATTGCATCTGCTCCCATCGCCTTGGCTTCAATGATTTGATAGGGATCGAGCATGAAATCTTTGCGCAGAACAGGCAGATCAACGGCTTTTCGGATAGCTCTCACATAATCATCGGCACCCTGAAAATATTTCACATCCGTGAGTACAGATAAGCAGCTTGCACCACCAGCCTCATAAGATTTGGCAATAGATACAGGATCAAAGTCTGCCCGAATAATGCCCTTGGAAGGGCTGGCTTTTTTCACTTCAGCAATCACTGCATTTTGTTTGTTAGAGATTTTGCGTTCTAAGGCTCCGGCAAAGTCCAATGGTGTGGCATTTCTAGCCAATGCAATCAGCTCAGTTTCAGAGCGCTCGGTTTTGCACTTGGCAACCCACTCCCGTTTGTATGCCGCGATTTCATTCAAAATAGAGCTCATAAGCTTTCACCGGCCGCGCCTGCGCATCCATGCGCCTGCGGCATTTGTGCATCCTGCACGTCACAGAGTACGCAAAGGTACGCAAAGTTAAAATTAGAAATCATTGACCATCCTTTTGATGCCATGTCGTAACTGGCTAATATTAAAGTTTATGAGTAAGCCCAAACGCTTATCAGCTAATTTGAGGTAAGAAAGTAGTTGTGCTTCATGAATAGGTAAAAGCCGTTCAACCGCTTTCAATTCCACAATAATCCGGTTTTCGACTAACATATCAATTCGATAACCTGCATCAATGTGTTGATTGTCATATATGATGGGTAGCTGAACCTGAGTCATAGCATGAATGCCATGCTTACGAAGCTCGTACAAAAGACAATGTTCGTAAGCCGATTCAAGCAACCCGGGGCCTAATGCGGTATGAACAATCATAGCAGCATCCAATACCTTTCGACTTAAGTCATTGATTTGCTGAGCTTCGCTGTTGATCTGACTAGAAGGCATGCTGTTTCGTTATCATCGACACAATATGGCAATTCTACTGTTTGCTTTTCTTGGCGAAACTTGGCGTCCTTTGCGGTTCAAGTAGAGGCTCCTTGAGTGAAATCAATCAACGCATCGAGTGTTTGCATGGCTTTGCCGCTATCAATGGCTTGTGCAGCCATGGCCAGTCCTTCGCCAATACCATTGACTTTGCCTGCCACCCACAGGGCCGCTGCCGCATTGAGCAGTACAATGTCGCGACCAGCGCCTGCCTGGCCTGCAAAGATATGTTTGAGGATGTCTGCATTGGTTGCTGCATCATCGCCTGCCAGGGCTTCAGCTACAGCGTAAGGCATACCAAAAGCTGCCGGATCAATTTCAAAGTGAATGGGTGTCTGACCTGCTTCAATAAGAATGGCGTCAGTGATGTCGGTGGTGGTAATTTCATCAAGCCCATCTCTACCGTGTACAATCAGGGCGCGTTTGCTGCCCAGCTGTAGCAGTGCATTGGCCACCAACTCAAGCTTGTCTTTGCTATACACTCCCAGCACCTGGTAATCAGCGCCGGCAGGGTTGGTCAGAGGGCCGAGCAGATTGAAGATGGTGCGAATACCCAACTCACGGCGCACAGGGCCGGCATGACGCATAGCAGGGTGCAGATGTTGGGCAAAGAGAAATCCGATTCCTGTCTTATCGATACAATCAGCAACCTGCTCCGGGCTCAGTTCAAGGTTCACACCAAGTGCTTCCAACACATCGGCAGCACCGGACTTGGAGGACATGGCGCGATTACCATGTTTGGCAACCGGGATTCCACAAGCAGCTACAACGATGGAAACAGCAGTGGAAATATTGGATGTTTTGGCGCCATCACCACCTGTGCCACAGGTATCAACGAGGCCGGTTGCTTTAGGAACGATCCTGGTTGATGCCGCACGCATGGCCTTAGCAGCACCGGTGATGATATCAGCGGTTTCACCTCGCATGGAGAGCCCCATGAGAATGGCTGCAATTTGAGCGGGTGAGGCTTCACCATGCATGATGGTTGTGAACACTGATTCAGCAGCATCGCCGGAAATTGTTTTACCGGATTGGAGGTCTTTGATCATTTGAATGATATTTGAACGCATCATATATCCTTTTTTTGCATCGCAGAGTTTGCCCCAGGGCACTCTATATGCCTTCGGCATTCACCTTGTCGCAGAGTAGAATCTGAGTTTAATAAGCTTAACTCTGCGTAACTTCGCGTACTCTGCGGTAAATGCTTTTGCCTTTGCATCATTATACTTTGACCGAAAGAAAGTTTTTGAGCATCTGGTGGCCGTGTTCAGTCAGGATGGATTCCGGATGAAATTGCAGGCCGAAGGTCGGGTGTTCTCTATGGCGCAGGCCCATCAGTTCACCTTCAGCGGTCCAGGCGGTGCGCTCCAGACACTCAGGTAGTGGTTCGGGTACAATTAATGAATGGTAACGTGTTGCTGTGAATGGAGATGGCATGTCGGCAAACACATCGGCACCTACATGGTGGATCAGGCTTGTTTTGCCGTGCATTAATCGTGGTGCGCGAATGACTTGTCCGCCAAATACGGCTGAGATGGATTGGTGCCCAAGGCAAACGCCAAGAATTGGTATGTGACCGGAGAACTCGCGAATCACCTGCATGGATATGCCTGCTTCAGTTGGGGTGCAAGGGCCGGGGGAGATCAGAATACTGTCCGGTTGCATGCTCGCAATATCATCCAGAGTGATTTTATCATTGCGGAACACTTTTGGTGTTTCACCAAGCTCTCCCAGATATTGCACCAGATTGAAGGTGAATGAATCGTAATTATCAATGACCAGAATCATGATGTTTTTCCTTCTGTTATTTCTGCTGATCTACTATCTGATTGGGCTTCGGCCAGTGCTACGGCGCGGAACATGGCAGTGGCTTTATTGACACACTCCTGATGTTCTTTTTCAGGTACGGAGTCTGCCACAATACCAGCCCCAGCTTGAATATGTACCTGACCATCGTGAATAACGGCTGTACGAATGGCAATGGCAGTGTCCATGCGCTGTCCACCAAAGCCGATATAACCAACCGTGCCAGCGTAGGGGCCGCGGGCGACAGGTTCAAGTTCATGAATGACCTGCATGGCACGCACCTTTGGTGCGCCGGATACGGTGCCTGCCGGGAACGTTGCAGCCAAGAGATCAAGTGTATCGGCCTCATCATGCAAATCACCCTCAACCTGAGAGACAATATGCATCACATGCGAATAGCGTTCGATCATCATCGATTCGGTGAGTTCGACACTGCCATAGCGGCATACGCGGCCCAAATCATTGCGTCCTAAATCGACAAGCATGACATGTTCTGCCCGTTCTTTGGCATCTTCTAGCAGGTCTGCTTCGAGCGCTTTGTCCTCTTCTACTGTTTTGCCACGTGGGCGGGTGCCGGCAATAGGGCGCACAACAGCTTTCTCTTTTTCACGGCGTACCAAAATCTCTGGTGATGAGCCCACCAGAATAGTGTCTCCAACATGCAGGTAAAACAGGTAGGGCGATGGATTGATATGGCGTACGGCGCGATAGATATCAAAGGGGGCGCAGGTGAGCGGCTTGGAGAAACGCTGGCTCAACACCACCTGAAAAATATCACCGGCGTGAATATATTCACGCGCTTTAGAAACCGCCGCTTCAAAATCAGCCTGTGATGTTTGCGCAACAGGCGCCTCGCTTAGTGAGGTGTCTGCATCTAGGTTGAGTACTTTGGCCACTTCACCTTCAGAGAGGCTGGCTTCCATATTGTTTAATACGTCTTGTGCTTCATCATATTGATCGGAGCCCATGCGTACGCAGCAGGTCAGTGTGCCTTTGAGATTATCAAAGACCATAAAACGATCGACCAGTAAAAATGCGGATTCAGGTGCATTGACTGGATCAGGCAGGTCTGCCGGGATATCTTCAAAGTGCGAAACCAGTTGATAGCCAAAATATCCCACTGCTCCACCGGCAAAGGGCAGATCATCGGCAGCGATATATTCTTGTGAAATGACCTGCTCACGCAACCAGTCAAGAATGCCACCTTCAAAGGTCTCTTCGTGGCCATCACGAAAGCATAAGGCGGTTTGAGCGCCATTGGCGGTGGCACGACAGGCAGGACTGATGCCTAAAATGCTGTAACGACCCCATTGCTCACCACCTTCGGCGGATTCAAACATGAAACAGTCGCCACGATTGACCAGGCGGGAGAAGACACCCGGTGGTGTTAAACAGTCCGCTGAAAGGGTCCTGCGAAACAGTTGCATCGCGTTTTGTGCAGAAGAGGGGGGAGAAATTGATGAGCTCATGTTGACAAGGTTACCTTGCTGTGGCGAAATGCGCGGCGTTCGGGACAAGATAGCGATGCTTTGTTCAGAATCATGGGGCCATAGCTCAGCTGGGAGAGCGCTACGCTGGCAGCGTAGAGGTCAACGGTTCGATCCCGTTTGGCTCCACCAAATCTCTGTAAAACCTTATCCCGCAAGGGATTCCTTGAAATGGTACAAAAGTTGACGCCTACTCGTACAGAGTAGGTGTACTTTTTTGTGGTACAGGATGCCTTTTTATGGCTAAGGGAAATTGGAAGTCTCTTCATCGTAGCGAACAATATATTTATTACTATCGACGGGCTATACCTGAATTGCTGCGGCCAGCCTTCAAGCATGAGTGGAATAAGAGTCCGTTTTTTTCTCTACGATTGAACTGAGTGAGTATTTGTTTGATTATTTATTGTAGTGAAGAGGTATATCCTCGAACATAGCGGCCTCTATCTAATATTATTTTTAAAGATGAGATATATTTGAAGGGGTACGAATGAATCATTCCTTTTATAGTGAAACACAGATTGACAATGGGCCACTGGTGTTAAGTCATGCCATGCCGCATAGCCAAAGTGTGGCACTGGGCATTTTTATCAATGTAGGCAGTCGCGATGAAATCGAACGGTTATCTGGAATAACGCATGCATTGGAACATATGTTGTTCAAGGGAACAGATCAGATGGATGTGCATCAGTTGGCAGAGAAGCTGGATGAGCTGGGTGGCAATGCCAATGCCTTCACATCACGCGAACGCACCTGCTTCCACCTGCATGTGTTGCATGAACATTGGCTTGAAGCACTTGATATTCTCATGCAAATGGTGCGTGAACCGGCCTTGCCGGAAGCTGAATGGCAGCGCGAACGCGAAGTGATTTATGCCGAAATGGCCATGGTTGAAGATACACCGGAAGAGTGGGTGATGGACCAGCATCTGGAAGCGCTGTTTCCAGATGATAGTCTTGGTAGGCCTGTTTTGGGTACGCATGCCTCACTGTCATCGTTTTCCACTGAAAATTTATCCGATTATTTGCAGCATTGGTACAAAGCTCCGCGCCTGTTGATCGTCGCAGCAGGAAACATCGATCACGATGCATTGATTGATGCGGTCGGTAATGTTGCCTGGAGTGCTTCTTCATCCGTTGAATCCCGTATGGTGGCTGGTTCACTGGCCTCAGGTGTGCAGGCTCTGCCTCGCGCCGGAGAACAGGCTCAAATTATCGCATCCTTTCCCGGCATTGTTGCGGCATCAGAGCAGCGACCTGTTGCATGGTTGGCTAATCAGGTGCTGGGGGGAGGGTTGAGCTCAACGCTGTTTCGTGAAATCAGGGAAAAGCGTGGTTTAGCCTATGGTGTGGGGTCGCATCTTAATGCGTTGAGTGATACTGGTACCTGGAGCATTACTTGCGGCACCGAGCCAAAGCGGGCGGCGGAGTGTGTCGATCTATTATCCAGCTTGCTACACGATTTTGCATCACAGATCACTAGTGATGAACTCGAGCGTTCTAAACGTCAGCTGCAGGTTCAGTTTCGTATGGGGTTGGATTCGGTAGAGGGTCAGATGCTTTACCTGGGTTCACGACTGGATGAACAGCATCTGCTTTCTCCTCTGCAGTGGTTGGAACGGGTGCAGGGCGTGGATGTTGAAGCGGTGCGTTTGTGGGCCTCGGAGCAGTTTTCAACATCGGCACTATGGAGTGTTGCTGCGCCTGAGCAGGCGCTAGCTCAAATTTGTGATAGAATTCGCTTGTAGCCACTCAGTTCAACAGTAATTTTTCAGATGACGGCGTTGAAAAATGCTCACTTACAAAAGTAAACTGCGCTTTTCCGCCTCGTCCTCTGAGAACATCCGGCAAGCTGAATTGCTACAATGTTATGTAAAGGATCGTGAAAACTAAGATGATGAAGATGATTAAAGAAGATATTCGCACGGCCTTTGACCGTGATCCCGCTGCACGTTCGTCGTGGGAAGTGCTCACATGCTATCCTGGATTGCATGCTATCTGGATGTACCGTCTGGCCCATCACTTGTGGGCCGTATTTGGCTGGCGTTGGTTGGCGCGCTTTATTATGCATCTGGCGCGCTGGTTTACAGGTATTGAAATTCATCCGGGAGCAACCATCGGGCGTCGTTTTTTTATTGATCATGGCATGGGTATTGTGATTGGTGAAACCACGGAGATTTGTGATGATGTGACGCTCTATCATGGTGTTACCTTGGGTGGGACGACGTGGGAAAAGAAAAAACGTCACCCTACCTTACTCGATGGTGTCATTGTTGGGGCGGGTGCTAAGGTGCTCGGTGCGATTACGATTGGTAAACAGTCGCGTATTGGTGCGAATTCGGTGGTGTTTCGGGATGTACCCGAACATTCAACGGTCGTGGGTATCCCCGGCACCGTAGTGGCGACAACTGAATCATTGATTGAAGATGGCAAAATTAATCTGGATCATCATCTGCTGGCTAACCCGGTATCGGAAGCGCTGGGGCATGTGTTGAAAATGATTGATGATGTGAATGCGCGTGTTGATACCTTTCATCCGAAACCTGAAGGTGAAGAGGCGGATACTGTGGATGAACTGGATAAGGATCGCTTGTCCGAGCAAGAAAAGCTGGAGCGTTTTTTAGGTGGCGGCATCTAATTCGGCATTACTCCCGCTATAGTGTTAATACGATTGCCCTAGCAATACAGAACAATAAAAAAGTGTTGAGCAATTTCATTGGCATTGAACTATTCATATCATGCGGATGGATGTTGGTCGGCAGTTTTTTTATCGGAGAATGTAGATAAATAACATTTGGAGATGGTGAATCTATTCGTGCTTAAGCCCAATGGTCTGTACGATTCTTCACTTCGCCAGCCATGGTTTGCCATTTATATTGATCTACTCCTGTCTGTATTCTCGATGGGTCCATGGCGGGTAGAATTTCAGTGTGTTGCCTGGCCACTGTTGCGGATGTCGGAGGCGTTGAACTTATCTGGATAGGCGCTGGCATTGCCCTTGTGGTGATCGTGGGTGATTGAACAGGTGCTTTTGAAGGAGCAACGGCCGCCATCACATGGGCTCCAATATCTTTACCTGTAGTGGAGTCCACAAACACATTGGCAACGGCAGAAACGAGGCTGGAAAGCATATTGCCAAGTACACCGCCATACAGTGTGTCACCAGCAATACGAGAGGCATAGCCCATTTCATCACCAGTAATTTTTCTGTAAATAGTCGAAATAATCGGGATATGTTGCAGTGGGTTAATCGCGTCAATGATGTCCCAAAAGCTAAACGATTCTTTTTCCCAGATGCCAGATGTTGCACTTGATGTGTTGTTCAATGTTTGCGGTGAAACGGGTTCAGGCACTGCTTTGGCAGTATTTAGCTGCGTATTGGAGGCCCTGATGGGCGCGAATGTCCCTGTGGAATGGGAAATGGCTTGCATGCAAGATTACTCGCATAGTTGATGCCATAATGAAATATAGCTATTTCAACCGAGGCTATCGCATTAATAATACCCTATGTTTTACTATCATTACTCACTGTTTTTTTTCCGCAGAGTACGCAGAGAAACCAGTACAATAATCAGGGAAAATGCTAACCGAAGCGAAATATATGAGGTTTGCATCCACTTTGCCTTTACTCTGCCTCCTCCGCGCCTCTGCGGTGAACATTTATGCGATTGCCTTGATAGCTGCTTAAACGATTAGGGCAGTATTTTCCTACAGTGGTAGTTCTTACCTCTTTCCCTTAAAGAGCAACCAAAGCCACAAGCTGCCTGCCGCAATCATGGTTGATGATAGTAGCATGCCCATGGTGACAGGGCCGAACAGAAATCCGAGTTGTTCATCCGGTTGTCTAAAGTTTTCGCAGATGATGCGGGCAATAGCATAACCAATAAGGAAGATGGCAACACGAGCACCGGCCGGCCATTCTTTATTGCGCAGTGACCACATGACGATAAATAGCACGATGCCTTCCAGCGCCATTTCATACAGTTGGCTGGGATGGCGTAACTCAGGCCCTACATGGGGAAAGACCATGCCCCATGGCACATCCGTGACGCGGCCCCATAGTTCGCCATTGATGAAATTACCCAGGCGGCCAAACATCAATCCAAGTGGTGCGACCGTGAAAAAACGATCTGCCAAACCTAAAAATGGTAGATCATGTTTTCGACAATAAAACCATCCGGCAATGACCGGCCCAAGCATGCCACCATGAAAGGACATACCGCCTTGCCAGATATACAGAATTTCAATCGGATGACCGAGGTAATAACTGAAATTATAGAACAATACATAACCGATGCGGCCACCAAGTACGACACCGAGAATAAGTGTGGTGAATAGCCCTTCATAAGCATCGCGTGAGATGCGGGTTTCCCATAAACCAGCTGTTTGTAGCTGTCTGCGCACCAGATACCAGGTGCCAAAAAAACCAGCGATATACATCAGTCCATACCAGTGAATGGCCAGAGGCCCCAGTTGAAGGGCGACAGGGTTAATGCCAGACCAGACCATTATAGAACCATCCATAATAGGAATAGACCGAACAGGATACGATACACGCCAAAGGCGACAAATGTGAAGTGTTCAAGGAATTGAATAAACAGACGCATCACCAGCCAGGCAGAGATAAATGCAACTACAAAGCCAACGCCCAGCACCAGTAAGTTGGCGCCGGTGAAATCCTGATAGTGTTTTAACAGATCAAAGCCGCTGGCCGCGAGCATGACTGGCAGCGCCAGCAGGAATGAAAATTCAGCACTGGCTTTGCGTCCTAACCCAACCAGTAAGCCTCCAATAATAGATGCGCCTGCTCGGCTGGTGCCGGGAATCACCGCGAAGACCTGTGCGATGCCAATCCATAATGCATGTTTGTACTGAATATCTTCGATATGCTGGATCGGGTACGCTTTGTCGCGGTGTAAGTATTCAACAATAAGAAAAATGATGCCGCCGATAATAAACATCGGTGCCACAACTTCGACGGTGAACATAGATTTGATCTGTTTATGAAACAGCAGGCCAACAAAGCCGATAGGGATAAACGCCAGTGTTACTTTTAACCATAAATCAATATGTTTCAAACTGAATTTATCACGGTAGTTGGCTACAACAGCAAGAATGGCGGCCAATTGAATAATCACTTCAAAGGCCTTGTTCGCTTCCGTGTCTGGTAAGTGCATCCACTGGCTGGCGACAATCATGTGGCCGGTGGAGGAGACGGGCAGAAATTCGGTCGCACCCTCGATAATCCCCAAAATAATTGCCTGTATGAAATCCATGATTAAAACCCTTTTTATTGCCGTAAACGTATTGATCGCAGCTGTTGCGCAGCGACTCTACGGCTTGGTGGGCGCAACACAACGTCGTACCCATTCGTTATTGCTGCTACGGTTTGGGTTTAACGATGTAAAGGCAAAACAGGATTTATTATGAAACAGTTCTTTTCCACATTATTTCTCTGGCTTGGTCGGATACGCAATGTGCTGATCAATGGCATATTTATTATATTTTTATTGTTGTTTGTATCTGCAATGTATTCGGGCCAGCCAAAAGTACCTGATAGTGCTGCACTGGTAATTGATCCACATGGTCAAATCGTGGAAGAACTGGAGCTTCCAACACCGGGTTCACTGCCCTTTGATTTTAGTTTTACCACACCAAATCAGACGAACCTGCATGAACTGGTTGAGGTGATTGAACATGCGGCTGTCGATGACCGTATCCGTTTATTAGTATTGAAATTGAACGATATGGAAAAAACGTCGCTGCCTAAGTTGCAAGAATTGCGTCAGGCAATCACGGTGTTTAAGTCATCCGGTAAAATGGTGATCGCTGTTGGGCCGAATTATTCACAATCGCAATATTATCTTGCCGCTATGGCTGATCAGGTCTTTCTGGATCCTATGGGCGTAGTGGCGCTGCAGGGCTTTAGTATTTATCGCAATTACTTTAAAGCAGCCTTGGATAAACTGTCAGTTGATGTGCAGATATTCCGTGCGGGTAAATACAAAGCCGCTATTGAACCGTTAATTCGCAACGATATGTCCGAGGAAGATAGGTCTGCCAATCAGGCACTATTGTCTGTTTTGTGGGGGTCATATAAAGATGATGTGGCAGATATGCGTGGTATTAAAGCGGGTCGTTTGCAGGCTTTGCTGGATAAACCCGCATCATTTTTAGCCAAGTATGATGGTGATTACTCCGCCCTCTTCAAGGCGGAAGGACTGATTGATGCGTTGGCTGATTATCACACCATTGAAAATTATATCGCCGGAGCAATGGGTGTAACATCAGGTAGTAGCAGTGATTATGCGAGTATCGATTTTCATCAGTATCGTGCTGCAACGTTATCAGACCTGCCTGCAGCGAAAAACAGACAGGTAGGGGTGATTACCGCTAGTGGTATGATTGTTGATGGTGAACAGCCTCCTGGCATGGTGGGCAGTGAATCGATGATCGAAATGCTTGAAAGAGCGAGATTAAATCCACAAATCAGCGCGGTTGTACTGAGAATAGATAGTCCGGGCGGTAGTGCCCAGGCCTCCGAGGCGATTCGTAGTGCGATTGTGCATCTGAAAGCATCTGGAAAACCTGTCGTGGTATCGATGGGTAGTTTGGCTGCGTCAGGTGGATATTGGATGGCAGCACCTGCGGATGAAATATGGGCTTATCCCACTACAATTACGGGCTCAATCGGTGCTTTTGGCGTGATGGCCAACGTTGAACAGGGATTAAAGAAGCTGGGTATTCACACCGATGGTTTGGGCACAACGTCGATAGCTGGAGGTATTCGAGCGGATCGATCCATGCCTGAGCAGTTGAATGAAGTGATGTCGTTGGCGATGCAGCATACCTATAGGCGTTTTCTGGGTGTTGTCTCTGATGGTAGGGGCTTGTCTGTTGATGAGGTGGCCAAGTTGGCTGAAGGTCGGGTCTGGACCGGTGTGGATGCACAGCGCCTGGGATTGGTGGATGCCTTGGGTGGTTTAAAAGAAGCCATTACTGCTGCTGCAAAAAGGGCCAATATTGAGGCAGATTATAGCCCTGTATGGATCAGACCGCCGCTGAGTATGCGTGAAATGGTATTGCTGAAATTGTTTGGAAGTGCGGATACGTTTGCATCAAGCTTGTTGTCGCAAAGTGCATCGGTGTTTGGTCTTTCTCTGCCAGCATCATTAAAACTGGATATTAATCAGTATGCCCGCATCTTATCGTTGTCATCCGGGCAGCCACACATTTTCACGCTTTGCGATGTGCGGGTGAGTCCTTGATGATGATGTGCCTGTTTGAAGGGTAAATAAGGTTTAACGCAATAAGGCCAGGCCCATCAATAGAAGATGGGCCTGGTGCGTGTGCATTATTTTGAATTGTTTTTTTTATTATTGTGCAAATGAGCTTTAAAAAAAATGCCTATTAGTATAGCTATACCAACGGCGCCTATGATCGTCATATCATCCATGATTAGACTCCTCCCTTAGATTATCACTGCTGCTTATCAAGCAGTGGTGACAAGCTTCTCAGATCGCGCCGTAAGGTATGATTTTACTGATGTATGTAAACATTTTTTATATGGTTATTGTAGTATTCTCAAGGCATTAAAAGAAAAATTGAATGATGTTAAAGAACTACAGAAAGATCATAAGAAATAGATATTCATGGTATTTTAATCTTGATCGGCCTACCTTTCGTCGCATGTTGAAAACTGCCCAGCATATGCGTCTATTGTCCCGATTGATGATCGGGCTTTTTGCATTGCAGTTTTTTGCTGCGGGTGCATGTCTGGCTACTCCTTCGATGGATATGTCATCAACAATGATGAAGTCTCTGACTCCATCTTCACAGAGTGCATTAACATTCGATGCCGATTGTGACAAAGCTGCGATGGCTGATTCGAATCATACTGATCATACTATGTCGGCTTGTGCGCATTGTGATTTGCCGAATGAGTTGCTTTCAAATGCTATTTCAAGCTTCAGTATTGATCTGCCTCTTGTGGTCTTGAGTGTCCCCCTTGAAGAGACTGTTTCAAGCAGTATTCATTTAAGTGTGTCTCCTGCCACCGGGCCACCGTTAGTTTCTCCTCAACTTCATTATACCAACCAACGTATTTTAATCTGATTTAAACCTTCTGTTGTGTCACATCGCAAGATGTGATGTTTGTCGTGTCTTTAATGTCACTCAAAATCCATACAGGAGAATTCTTTGAATTATTTATCTCAATCTATATCTGTTTTATTAGCCTTTATATTATTATCGCAAGCTGCTTTTGCTGAGCCGAATTTAAATGTGGCGCGAGAAGTACAGCATGCCGGTGATATTCTTAGCCTTGCCGAAGCTGAACATATTGCCGTAAGTGATAATTTCGGCCTGGCCAGCATGGCCAGTCGAGCCAAGGCGTTTGCTGAAATCCCACCTCAGGTGGGCACGCTTCCTGATCCGCACCTTTCTCTTGGCGTTGTCAGTCTTCCGGTTGATACGTTTTCCATAACACAGGAAAACATGACACAGATGAGAGTAGGGCTATCACAGGAGATCCCCTTCCCGGGGAAACTTCAAGCCAAAGAAGAGGCTGCGCAGTTCGAGGCCGAGTCGGCCAGTTATGATGTAGTAGAAAGCCGTTTAAGGCTGGTTCGTAACGTGAATATAGCATGGTGGAATTTGTTCTATCTGGATCGGGCTTTGGAGATTGTGACACGAAACCAGGAGTTGCTCAGGCAGTTCATTCGTATTGCTGAAACCAAATATACGGTGGGAGAAGGGCTGCAACAGGATGTGTTGCTGGCGCAAGTGGAACTTTCCAAGTTACTTGATGTTGAAATTCAGTTTGTGGGAGCCAGAAAAGGCGAAGAGTCGCGTTTAAATGCCTTATTGAATCGACCTGCGTTGGAAACCATTCGATTACCTGAAATGGTGAATCAATCACTGCCTGTCTTGCCTGCAGAAGCTGAGTTACATCAGATCGCCTCGCAAGAACGTCCGCTGTTAGCCAGTCAGGGTGAGCGTATTCATGCTGCAATGAAGAGAGTGGATCTGGCTGAACTGGATTATTACCCTGATTTTAAAATTGGTGGTGCGTGGGGGGGGCGTAGTGGTGTTAACCCGGTAAGCCGTCAATCACGAGCGGATCTGGCATCTCTGGGGATAAGTTTCAACCTGCCTATATTCACATCAAGCAAACAGGATCGTGCGTTGGAGCAACGCAAGGCGAATGTCGAGAAAGAGCGTTTCGCACTACAGGATGCTACTCAATCGGTGTGGGCAGAGGCTTCGACATCGTTGGCCGATTATACCAGAACAAAACAGCAGGCTTCGTTATTTAAAACAGGAATCATTCCTCAAGCCAGTCAGACAGTGGATTCCATGCTGGCCGGTTATCAGGTTAATAAGGTGGATTTCCTGAACTTAGTTCGATCTCAAATTACACTCTATAACTATGAAACACTGTATTGGCGAGCGTTGACTGGAGCCAGACAAAGTCTGGCGCGTTTAGAAGCTGCCATTGGTCAAACGATCAGTAAAAAGCTTGTAAAGGAGAATATCAATGAATAAAAATAGTATAGCCGTAGCAGTGCTCACTTTGGTGTTAGGTCTGGGTGGTGGTTATTTGATTGCAACGCAGACAGATGGGTTGAAAGGGGCAAGCAGCGAACAGGTCAGTTCTGAACGCAAAATATTATTTTACCGTAATGCGATGAACCCGACGGTGACTTCACCCGTACCGGCAAAAGATAATATGGGCATGGATTATGTCGCGGTGTATGCCGATGATGACCAGCCAAAAGAAAAGAAAATATTGTTTTATCGCAATCCGATGAACCCGAATATCACTTCACCGGTCGCGTCTAAAGATGAAATGGGCATGGATTATATTCCTGTCTATGCCGATGACGGTGGTGGCAGTGATGCGCCAGCGGGTACCGTGAGAATCAATCCGACAGTAGTACAGAATATCGGTGTTCGAACTGTAAAAGCAGAGCTGAAAACATTGTCACGCAATATTCGTACTGTGGGGCGTGTAACCTTTGATGAGGAGCGTGTAGCGCGTCTACACCCCAAATATGATGGCTGGGTAGAAAAACTGTTCATTGATAGAACCGGTGATCAGGTGAACAAAAATACCATGTTGATGGCAATCTATTCCCCACAACTGGTTGCGACACAACAGGAATATATTCTGGCCATGAGAAATGTAAAAATGCTAAAAAACAGTCCCTTCCCAGATGTGCGGGAAGGAGCTAAATCTCTGTTGCGTTCTGCACGTGAAAGGCTTGAACTGTTGGATGTGCCGCCGCACCAGATCAAGAAGTTGGAAAAGACTCAGAAAATCATGAAAAATGTGCATATTCATTCGCCTTTCGATGGCATTGTGATGCAAATTGGTGCCCGCCAAGGGCAGCGCATCACGCCTGAGAGTGAGCTGTATATGATTGCAGATCTCACACGGGTGTGGGTGATTGTTGATCTCTATGAAGATGATTTGCCATGGGTGCGTGAGGGTGATACTGCTGAGATGAAGGTGGCCGGTGTTCCTGGCCGTACGTTTACAGGTAAAGTCAGTTACATTTATCCTTATCTGGAAGCCAAAACACGTACGGTCAAAATGCGTCTGGAATTTGATAACCCTGAATTGGCTTTGAAGCCGGACATGTTTGCCAATGTGAGCGTTAAAGCAGGCAAGCAGATCGACGCAGTGATTGTGCCATCTGAAGCGATTGTGCGCACCGGTGAACATGAGCAGGTGTTTGTGCAGCGCGCCCCGGGTAATTTCGAACCACGTAAGGTCGTGGTTGGCATTGATTCCGAAGGTGAAGCTCAGGTGCTTGAAGGCCTCAAGGCCGGAGAGATAGTCGTAACATCGAGTCAGTTCCTGATTGATTCCGAATCCAAACTTAAAGAAGCCACTGCCAAGATGATGGAAGTTACGCGAGCCAAGCCTGCCGCTGTCGATATGAACATGGGTGATATGGAGATGTCTGAAGAGTTGGGCATGGATGGTATGAGCATGGATATGGGCAGTATGGATAAGGCGAAAGGAGTGAAGGGTGCGAAGTAATCCTCATCCTTTCCCTCTCACGCTTCCCCTCTCTCTATTCACCCCTGACGGGTGGAGGCTGCGCGCATGATTCGTTCGCTTATTGATGCTTCGATACAGAATCGGTTTCTGGTAATTATTGCCACACTGCTGATTTCATTCGCTGGTTTTCAGGCCATGAAATCAACACCATTGGATGCGATCCCTGATCTCTCTGACGTGCAGGTGATTGTGTTTACGGATTTTGAAGGTCAGGCGCCACAGGTGGTGGAAGATCAGGTGACCTACCCATTAACCACGGCCATGTTATCTGTACCGAAAACCAAGGTGGTACGCGGTTACTCCTTTTTCGGGTTTTCAATGGTCTATGTCATCTTTGAAGATGGCACGGATATGTATTGGGCTCGCACTCGTGTGCTGGAGTATCTCAACTATGCGGCGGATCGTTTGCCTTCAACGGTGGCTCCTAAATTAGGGCCTGATGCCACCGGTGTAGGCTGGATTTATGAATATGCGCTGGTCGATAAAACGGGTGGCCATGATCTGTCGCAACTGCGTTCGATTCAGGATTGGTATTTGCGTTACCCACTGCAGACTGTTGAAGGGGTATCTGAAGTTGCTTCCATCGGTGGTTTTGTTAAGCAGTATCAGATTGAGCTGAATCCTGATGCACTGTTGGCATACAACATCCCTCTGTCCAAGATAAAACACGCTATTCAGCGTTCCAATAATGATGTGGGTGGGCGTTTGGTTGAGATGGGGGAGACCGAATACATGGTGCGCGGACTTGGTTATATCAAGAGCCTGCATGATCTGGAAATGATTCCACTTGGTGTGGATAAAAATGGCACTCCTATTTTTCTTAAACAGATCGCCAATATCCACCTGGGGCCGGAATTGCGCCGTGGTTTGGCCGATTTGAATGGTAGGGGAGAAGTGGCCGGTGGCGTGATCATCATGCGCTTTGGTGAAAATGCCATGGCGACCATTGAACGTGTGCGCCAAAAGCTGGATGAACTTAAAGCTGGTTTGCCCGCCGGTGTTGAAATCGTACCGGTCTACGACCGAGGTGATCTGATTGAACGGGCGGTGGATAATCTGGCTGAAAAGCTGATTGAGGAATCCATTGTGGTGGCCATCATCTGTCTGCTGTTTTTAATGCATGTGCGCAGTGCGTTGGTGGCGATTATCTCCCTGCCTATCGGTATTCTGATTGCTTTCATGATTATGGGTTGGCAGGGACTCTCTGCCAATATCATGAGTCTGGGCGGCATTGCAATTGCCATCGGTGCGATGATTGATGGGGCGATTGTGATGATTGAAAATGCCCATAAACATCTGGAAAAACTGGGTGATAATCCCAAACTACAGGCCAGATGGAATGCTATCAGTGCGGCTTCCCGCGAAGTCGGGCCAGCACTGTTTTTTAGTCTGTTGATTATTACCGTCTCATTCTTGCCGGTGTTTACCTTGCAGGCGCAAGAGGGGCGTCTGTTTGCACCGCTGGCTTTCACCAAAACCTATGCTATGGCGGCAGCAGCTCTGTTGGCGGTAACGCTGGTGCCAGTGCTGATGGGGTTGTTGATTCGCGGTAAAATTCCTAGCGAAGAACATAATATTCTCAATGTCTGGTTGAAACGATTGCATGCACCAGTATTAAGGCTAGCTATGCGCTGGCGCTCAATCACACTGATTATGGCTATATCATTGCTGGCGGTGACAGCTTACCCGGTCATGAAAACAGGCTCCGAGTTTATGCCGCCGTTGGATGAAGGTGATGTGCTATACATGCCGACGACCTATCCCGGCATATCCATCACCAAAGCGAAGGAGCTGTTGCAGCAGACCGATAAAATTCTAGCCACCTTTCCAGAGGTAGAATCTGTCTTTGGAAAAGTAGGGCGGGCTGAAACATCTACGGATCCTGCCCCTCTATCCATGCTGGAGACCACTGTGCGTTTGAAATCGAAAGCTGATTGGCCTGATCCGCAAAAAACGACAAAACAGCTGATGTCTGAAATGGATGATGCCATCAAATTCCCGGGGGTGGCAAATGCCTGGACCTATCCGATCAAGACGCGCATTGACATGCTCTCGACCGGTATCAAGACACCGATTGGTATCAAGGTCTCAGGTTCTGACCTGCATGTGCTGGAGAAGGTAGCCGGGGATATTGAAAAAGTACTCAAAAAGCATCCGGACACCTTATCTGCGTTTGCTGATAAAGCTGCTGGTGGTTATTACCTTGATTTCAACATCAAACGCGAAGAGGCGGCCCGTTACGGATTGACAGTCGGTGATGTACAGGACGTGATTCAATCGGCTATTGGCGGCATGAATGTCAGTGAAACAATCGAAGGTCTGGAGCGCTATCCCATCAATATCCGCTATCCACGTGAACTGCGTGATAATATGGAAGCATTGAAGCGGGTGTTGATACCAACACCTACAGGCATCCAAATTCCCTTGTCGCTAGTGACTGAATTGGTTTTGCAGCGCGGTCCGCCATCGGTGAAAACAGAAAATGCCACCCCTAACGCCTGGATCTATGTCGATATTAAAACATCAGATATCGGTGGTTATGTGGCCGAAGCAAAAAAACTGGTTGAAAGTGAGGTAAGTATTCCAGCTGGTTATTCATTGGTCTGGTCCGGGCAATTTGAATATATGGAACGTGCCAATGCACGTTTGAAAGTCGTTATTCCTATTACATTACTGTCGATATTTTTATTGCTATTTTTCAATTTTCGCAATTTTGTAGCACCTGTTGTGGTGATGTTATCGATTCCCTTTGCCTTGATCGGTGGCTTTTGGCTGGTCTGGTACCTCGGTTACAATATGAGTGTGGCTGTGGCTGTTGGATTCATTGCACTGGCTGGTGTGTCAGCTGAAATCGGTGTGCTGGTGATGACCTTTATTGATCAGGCTGTGGCAAAGCGCAGATCTGAGTTAGGTGGCCGCTTGAGTAACAGGGACATTGTGGAAGCTGTTTCATCCGGTACAACGCAGCGCGTGCGCCCGATTGCCATGACTGCCACGGCAGTGATTGCAGGTCTTGTACCGATTATGTGGGGCTCTGGTACCGGTTCAGATGTCATGCAGCGCATTGCTGCCCCCATGATTGGCGGCATGTTCACTGCTACCCTGCTGAGCCTGCTGGTCTTGCCTGTCATTTATGGCCTGGTGCTGCAAATGAAAGAACGCTCTTTGCACAAGGATGAAAATTAATCATATGAATTCTGGACGAGGAGATGAACGATGATTCAAGCGATTATTGAAGGTTCCCTGCAGAAGCGATTTTTGGTGTTATTAGCTACAGCTTTGTTATTTCTGGGCGGTCTTTGGGCGGTTAAGAATATTCCGCTCGATGCGATTCCTGATCTATCCGATGTTCAGGTGATTGTATTTACCGAGTACTCCGGCCAATCGCCACAGGTGATTGAGGATCAAATCACCTATCCGTTGACCACCTCCATGTTGGCTGTGCCCTATGCCAAGGTAGTGCGTGGTTATTCTTTTTTCGGATTTTCCTTTGTCTATATTATTTTTGAAGATGGCACGGATATGTACTGGGCGCGTTCGCGTGTGCTGGAATATTTGAATTATGCTTCAAAATTTCTACCGCCAGGCGTCACGCCGACACTCGGACCTGATGCCACTGGTGTGGGCTGGGTGTATGAATATGCCCTGGTCGATAAAACAGGCAACCATGATCTGGCTGAATTGCGCTCTCTGCAGGATTGGTATATGCGTTATCGTTTGCAGACGGTCGATGGTGTCTCTGAAGTAGCCAGCATTGGCGGTTTTGTGAAACAGTATCAGGTCTCTGTTGATCCGGATGCATTGCTTGCTTACAACATTCCGCTTTCAAAAGTAAAACACGCAATCAAACGTTCGAACAATGATGTTGGTGGGCGTTTGCTGGAGATGAGTGAAACCGAATACATGGTGCGCGGGCTAGGCTATATCCAGTCCATTGAAGATATTAATGATATTCCCATAGGCTCCAATGCAACAGGTACACCGATCCGGGTTCGGGATGTGGCGCATGTGCATGTAGGTCCAGAGATTCGCCGTGGACTGACAGACCTTAATGGTGAAGGTGATGTCGCAGGCGGCATCGTGATCATGCGTTTTGGAGAAAATGCACTGGCCACGATTAAAGCAGTGAGCGCCAAGCTGGAAGAGTTGAAAGCAGGGCTACCCGAAGGTGTGGAGATTGTTACGGTCTATGATCGCAGCGGTTTGATTGAGCGTTCTGTTGAAAATCTGAAAGAAAAACTGATTGAGGAATTCATTGTGATCGGGCTGGTTTGCCTATTGTTTTTGATGCATGCCCGCTCTGCACTGGTGGCTATTTTAACCCTTCCACTCGGGGTTATGATGGCTTTTATTATCATGCAATGGCAGGGATTGGCGGCCAATATTATGTCCCTTGGTGGTATTGCGATAACGCTTGGAGCCATGGTGGATGGTGCCATTGTGCTGATTGAAAATGCGCATAAACACCTGGAAAAGGCGGTGCATGACAAGCAAAAGCAAGCGCCGGTGCTCCCGGCGCGCGATAGGCCTGTATCGAGTAGTGCAGAGGAAAGACAAGATATTTCATCAATGGAAAAAAGCGCTCAGGAAGGTGCGGATGAGGAGGTGACATTAACCACTACTGAGCGCTGGGCGGCTGTAGGAACGGCCTCAAAAGAAGTAGCACCGGCGCTGTTCTTTTCATTGTTGATTATCACCGTTTCCTATTTTGCCATCTTTGCACTGGAAGGGCAGGAAGGAAGATTGTTTAGACCATTGGCCTTCACTGCAACCTATTCGATGGCTGCAGCGGCGATACTCTCCATTACGCTGGTGCCGTTGTTGATGGGGTATTTTATTCGAGGAAAAATCATGCCGGAGCATAAAAATCCGGTGAACCGTCTGCTTACCTTTATACACTTTCCGCTACTGACCGGAGCGATTCGTTTCAAATGGTTTACGCTGATTGTTGCGCTGTTATTGCTGCTCAGTGGTGCCTACCCCTTAAACAAGCTGGGTAGCGAGTTTATGCCTCCATTGGATGAAGGTGATATTCTCTATATGCCAACTACGTTCCCCGGTATTTCGATTACCAAGGCGAAAGAGTTGCTTCAGCAAACAGACAAGATCCTGAAAACCTTTCCCGAGGTCGATACGGTATTTGGCAAAGTTGGTCGGGCTGAAACCGCAACCGATCCCGCTTCGTTGTCGATGATGGAAACTACTATTCATCTGAAAGCGCGTGAGTTATGGCCTGAGCCTGATAAAGCGACCAGAGCACTGATGAAGGAGATGGATAAAGCGATCAATTTTCCGGGTATTGCCAATGCCTGGACGTATCCGATCAAAACACGCATCGATATGCTTTCAACGGGTATCAAGACACCAATAGGAATCAAGGTCGTTGGTCAGGATCTGGCGGAGTTGCAACGCATAGGTAAACAGATCGAAGAGGCGTTGAAGATGATGCCTGAAACTCAGTCGGCAATGGGGGACAGAGCTGTTGGAGGTTATTACCTGGATATTAAAATCAATCGCAAAGCAGCATCGCGTTATGGTCTGACTGTTGGTGATGTGCAGGATGTTATTCAATCGGCAGTGGGGGGCATGAATATTACCCAGACTGTTGAAGGTCTTGAACGTTATCCGGTGAACCTGCGTTATGCGCGTGGTTTGCGTGATAACCCTGCCGAGCTGAAGC
>JAUZQJ010000046.1 GCA_030951045.1 Mariprofundus sp. | reverse complement strand
CCATACATCTTCGCGTCCCAACTGACATCGATCCTGGATGATTTCGGTGATACTCCATTTCAGCGCGTAGAGATTGAAGTGACCCTGCCGGAAAGTGTCTTTGCCAAAGAACTGGCTACAATTCAGTCCGAGTTTGATGATGTGGAAGTCGGCTCTTACCCCGGCCGTTGTGGCCCGGATCCATGTGGAAAAATCTGCTTAAGCAGCCAAAATCCGGATCGTTTAAATATGGCCAAAGAAACAGTGGAAGCGATGTTAATCAGCCTACAGTAAGCCTTGGTTTGGTCCGCCTCTATTTTTTGAGTGAACGATTGGAGAGTTACGGTTTGTCTGAAAACAACTTTTGAACGCAGGCTTTACCCTGGGAACCACTCTTTGCTCACTTCGATTAACATGGTACCATCATCTAAGTATAAAAAAGGACAAAGGACCCCCCTGAAATGCATCAAGGCTTTGAAATTCAAGTATTTAACCGACACGAAAACAGAATGGATATTGAGAAAGTGTATGGTGATGAGATGGTTAAGTTTGCATATGGCAACCCCATAGGGCGCCTCTTAGGGCCTGTCATTGCAAGTAAAATGTTCAGTCAACTGTACGGAAACTCACAAGATAGCTTAAAGTCAGCGCAAAAGGTCGCCCCCTTTCTCAAAAACTTCAATATTCAAATCGATCAGTATCAAAAAGGCTCTTTCAAAGAGAATCCTATTGAAACATCCTATAAATCATTTAATGAGTTCTTTATTCGACAGTTTCGGGAAGGGCAAAGAACATTTACCCCGAATGATCACGAAATGGGTGCTTTTGCTGAAGCACGATACTTTGGCCATGCAAGCATGACCGATGATCTCAATATTCCCGTTAAAGGATCGATGTTGCGCGCTGTTGACCTGATCGGAGATCCAGAACTGGCTAAGGACTTTATCGGGGGCCCGCTGATGATCGCAAGATTATGCCCTGTTGATTATCATCGTTACCACTATCCCGATGCAGGTAACACCCTTAAGGCCTTCACTGTTCCGGGCGACCTACATTCAGTCAATCCACTGGCCCTGAAATATAGGCAGGATATTTTCATTAAAAATGAGAGACGTGTTTCAATCCTGGACACTGAACATTTTGGCAGGCTGGCCTATATTGAAGTTGGCGCCACCTGTGTGGGTAAAATTGTACAATCCTTTGATGAATCTCAACCATTTAAAAAGGGCGATGAAAAAGGCTATTTTCTCTTTGGCGGCAGCACGGTTGTGTTATGTGGAGAAAAAGGCAAGTGGGCGCCCTGCGAAGATATGTTAAAGAACACCAAGGCAGGCGTTGAGACCTATATCCAGCTTGGCGATGCCGTTGCTCAAGCAAAACTTGGATCGCCTACATCAGTCTAAACAGTCCATTGAAGCGATAATGCGCCCCTTGAAGTCGTTTCTTTAATGCCGGCGGTGCTCAAAGGTATGTACAGTGCATAGAATGTATATACCATCGTGGTTGTCACTTTGGCTTCTCACATGAGTGTGCATTCACCTTTTCAATTTATGATCTACATATTCAATTTTTACTAAAGATACTGTCCCAGAATTACAATATTCGGAGGTCAAGGAAACTGATGAGTCAACGATTGATAACGCGGGTGACGCCTTACCTGATTCAAGGGATCATTGCCTTTCTTTCGATGACGATTCGTTGGGAATATGTGAATTGGAGATATGATTCGACAGCCCCGGAGCGCCATATCTTTGCGTTCTGGCATGCTCGCATTCTGATGATGGGTAAAGGTTTAAAGGGCTGCCATGGTTACACGATTATTTCGGAACATCGCGATGGCAGTTTTATCGCTGATACGCTACATCTACAAGGGTTCAGAACGGTGCGGGGATCATCCACGAATAATGGCGCCAGAGTATTGTTGCAGATGATACGGCTCTCCAAAAAAGAGCGTTGTGATTTTGGTATTACGCCAGATGGGCCTAAAGGACCGCGTGAAAAAGTTCAGATGGGTACCGTGCAGTTAGCCAGAAAGACAGGTCTTCCCATACGGCCGGTCATGTGGGCAACAAAAAGGCAGTGGAAAGTATCCTCGTCGTGGGATCAGTTCTGTATTCCGAAACCTTTTACCCGTGGCGTATTTGTCTATGGTGAACCAGTGTTAATTGCTCCTGATGATGATGCTGAAAAAGCGCTGGCTCGTGTCCAGTATGCCATGGATATGACGCAACAAGCAGCAGAGAATTATTTCGAAACATAGGAATATGTAATATTTTCTGGTGGAGCATCATTCAAACATAAAGTTCTGCTGAAAGGTATGATTCCGCGTGTGTAATGGCCTTTCACTTCCATGTGCTGTTCCGACTACTCGAAAACAATAAAACCGCAATGGACGACAAAGTTTGTCCGGATGTTAAAGTTCGCCCATGTCTAATCATGCTGCTGAACTATCGAAACAAATTATTGCTGATCTGGCACCGCTGAAAGGTGTGCGCGTGATCGCTGCTATGAGCGGCGGGGTGGACTCATCGGTGATGGCTGTATTGCTGAAAGAGGCGGGCCTGGATGTGGTCGGTGTGTTTCTGAATGTATGGGATTATACGCGCGAAGATGTGGTAGGGCATGGTTCATGCTGCTCGCTTGAAGACTCCTATGACGCGCGCCGCGTGGCTGATCATATCGGCATTCCGTTTTATGCCATGGATATGCGTGAAGAGTTTCGTCGAGATGTGATTGATCCTTTTGTAAATGATTACGAAACAGGGCGCACACCAAACCCGTGTGAGCGTTGCAACCGTTTTGTGAAGTTCGGGGCATTGCTTGATGCTGCTGACCAGTTAGAGGCGCAATACGTGGCCACTGGTCACTATGTACAACGTCGTGATGATGCCGATGGCATCCATATGTATAAGGGTAGCGATAACAAAAAAGATCAGAGTTATTTTTTGGCCACAACCAGTCGCAAGCAGGCCGAACGCATTTTGTTTCCGGTCGGTAACCTGGAAAAAGATGATACACGAGCGTTGGCCCGTTTTTATAAACTATCGACGGCTGAAAAACATGAAAGTCAGGATATCTGTTTTATTCCGGCCGGTTACCGCATTGAGTTTCTCAAGCGAGAGGGTGCAACTGCCGGTTTTAGAGCAGGAGATATTGTTGATCTCGATGGTAACTATCTGGGCAAACATCAGGGTATTGCGCATTACACACTGGGTCAGCGAAAAGGTTTGGGCTTACCCAACGGGCCGTGGCACGTGGTGGCGCTTGATGGTGTAACTGCACGTGTGATGGTAGCCCATCCTGAAGATGCATTGATTTCTGAAGTGGATGTGGTTGAACTCGGCTGGATTCGTCTGCCGAATGCAGATGAGCAAGTGACGGCAAAAGTGCGTTATCAGATGAAACCTGCTGCCTGTAATATCAAGATCGCTGATGACGGTCTGCACCTTCTCTTTGATGAGCGACAGAAACCGACCGCACCGGGGCAGGTGGCAGCTTTTTATGCCGGTGATGAACTGCTCGGTGGTGGCATTGTCAGTGCGGCACAATAACAATACGATGATAAATCAATAAGGTTTGGATATGAAGTTAACATTAGCCAGTGAAACCCCTGTTGCTGTTCTCAGACAGGATTTTGAAACCATGCTGAACTTTTCCCGTTCTGTGTTTTCTCTTAAAGATAACGAAGCATATCTGGCTGCCATGCATGCCACACTACCCGGAGCTGCACATGTGCCGACGCAGTGGCCGAGTGTGTTGATGGGTTTTGATTTTCATCTTACAGCCGATGGCCCGAAATTGATTGAGATCAATAATAATGCCGGTGGTCTCTACATCGGAGATCAGCGCTGGTTACCGCAAGCGGACGATTTTTTTGATAATACTTTACCTCAACGGTTGTTATCTATGTTCCCAAAACAGTGGAATAATATTGCTATTATGGATGATGATGTGACACAGCAATATATGTATCCGGAAATGTGTGCTTATGCTGAATTGTTGCGTGGAGATGGGCGTAAAGTATGGGTCTGTTCACCGGAAGATTTAGAGTTGCAGCAGAGCGGTCTGTTTATCGATGGTGGAAAAATTGATGCCATCTATAACCGGCATACCGACTTCTATCTGGATGATCATGTGCTGGCTCATATCTGGTCGGCCTACAGAGAGGGGCAGGTGGTTTTAAATCCACATCCGCGCTCCTATGCTTTGATAGGCGATAAGTCGCGCATGGTGGATTGGTGGAGAGAAGGTCTGCTTGAAGCTTGCGTAGATCCATCGCTGGTAGAGCAGATTCGAGCGGTAACACCTGCAACGCATCAGCTGGCGGAGATGGATCTTGATCAGGCGTGGGCGGAGCGCAAAACGTGGGTGTTTAAGCCCTCAGCCCGTCATGGTGGTAAAGGTGTTGTATTGGGCAAAGCGATGAGTCGAAAGCGTTTTGCTGCACTCGATCTCTCTGAAACCATTGTTCAGCAGCTGGTTCCAGCCAGTCGGGTAGAAGTTGATGGCCGTGAAATGAAATTTGATATTCGTCTCTACATGCATGGTGAGAAGCTGATTGCCCTGGCTGGACGAGTCTGGAGCGGGCAGGTCACCAATTTTCGTGAAGCTGGTTCCGGCTGGGTCGCATTGAGCATTGATGATTGAGAGATCAGTCGCAATCATTGTACCGGTTTACAATGAAGTGCAGCAATTAGAACAGAATGTGCAGCGCTTTGTTGATCTTGAAACAGATGAATTGATCTTTGTGGATGGTGGATCGACCGATCAGTCAGTACTTTTTTTACAACGGCGAGGCGTGATTTGTGCGGCATCGGATCCGGGCCGGGCGATACAGATGAATACCGGTGCAGAATTTTGCAAATCTAATATTCTTGTTTTTATTCATGTGGATACATTTATAAATAAAAGTGGTATTGAAGCGATAAAACAGGCTTTTTCTCAACCAGATGTAGTTGGTGGTCGTTTTGATGTGCGTCTGTCAGGTAAGCATCCGGCTTTTCGCATCATCGCATTTATGATCAATCTACGATCCAGATTAAGCAAAATAAGTACCGGTGATCAGGTTCAGTTTGTATCACGTTCCGTGTTTGAAGCGATGCATGGATTTGCCGAAATACCGCTGTTGGAAGATGTGGAGTTCTCTAAACGATTGAAACAAGTCGGCCCTGTTGCCTGTTTAAACGAGCAGGTTATCACCAGCTCCCGCCGTTGGGAAAAACATGGCATTATAAACACTGTATGGTTAATGTGGAAAATACGACTCTACTATTGGTGGGGCGTTTCACCCGAAAAATTGGCGATGCTCTATCGCCACGCCCGCTAACAAGATAGAGGAAATACGATGACTGTTCGAATCATTATTATGTGCAAAGCACCGATGGCGGGGGCGGTAAAAACACGCCTGATGTCATCCTATTCAGCGGATCAGGCTGCCCAACTGCATATGGCGATGGCATCTACCGTTATCAAGCGGGCAAAACGACTGTTTGATAGTGTGGTGATCGCTGCGGATGATATAGAGCATCCTTTTTTCAACCGTTTCGAACTGCCTTTATTGGCACAAGGAGAGGGTGATCTTGGCCAACGTATGCAGAAACAGATGCAGTATGCGTTTTCCGATGGGGCTAGTGCTGTGTTACTGCTAGGCACGGATTCGCCGCATATGGATGATGAGCGCCTGTTAAATGCAGTCGAAGGATTACAGACGAGTGATGTTGTTATTGGTCCAGTAGAAGATGGTGGTTACGATCTGTTGGCTTTTTCGAAGCTATACACGCTCTTTGATGGTGTTGAATGGTCATCCGGTCAGGTGCTGGCTCAGACGCTGAGTAATATCCATCAACAGGGGTTCACTGAAATACTGTTACCATTCATTTTCGATGTCGATTTCCCTGAAGATATTGAGCGTGCGATAGAGCATGGTTGGAAAGTAACACTGCCTTAATAAGTAATGAGCACTACGTTGCTTAGTTATACCGATAATCAAGTAGGCTGGACAGTTGAGCTTTTCTTAGCATAGTTACCATCTTATGAAAACCTTACACGTGAATCTCTGCACTTGGCTATGGCTTGTATTGCCATCTACCGCGCTTTACGTGCCTGAGATTTAACAAAAGATATGAGCTAAATTTCATCATCACAATGCAACCGCGGAACGTTCTCGCGCTTTGTTTGTGATTCTCTACAACGAATAAGATCGTTTCCCGTTAGCTCCTCGTACGAAGGAGTATGTATGAAAGACTATATTTGTTTGAAAACTGATTTGATAATGAATCTCCGATTTGCAGTTTCAGCGCAGATGTTTGGTCTGTTGTTGGCATTTGGTGCAAGCTTAACCTACTCTATATTTATGGTTGGTAGTGGTGAAGTGATCCCCAAGGTGGGAGCTAAACGCTTTACTGCGTATGCTATGATTATCTCATGCCTGGGAGTAATTATACAATTTGGGCTGTTGAGAGAAGTCAGTGATATCAGGCCGCCAGTTGAAGTCTATGTTATAAAGCATAAGAAGAGAGGAGAGAAGGATGCGTGAAAAGGCGAATGTTTTAGCCATGCCTGCCCCATGGGACTTGGTGGCTGAAGGATATGCTGAAATAACCATGGCTATGTTTGAACAATATGCAGAAGAGGCGATCGCTGTTTGTGATTTGGATGCTGATGCCAGCGTGCTTGATGTTGCCTGTGGGCCGGGTACGTTGTCATTGTTGCTGGCTGATCAGGTGGCCTCTGTGCATGCCATCGATTTTTCAGAACAGATGCTGCTGCAAATGGATCAGAAAATCAGTGATGCAGGCTTTGAACATGTGAAGACGCAATATGGCGATGGGCAAGCATTACCCTATGATGCTGACTCGTTTGATGCTGTTTTTTCAATGTTCGGGCTGATGTTTTTTCCGGATAGAAACAAGGGGTTCTCAGAAATTTATCGAACATTGAAACCTGGCGGCAAGATTGCTGTGTCCAGTTGGGCGCCAGTAGATCAGTCTCCGGCCATGCAGATGATGTTCGGTGCTCTTAAGATTATCAAACCGGAGATGCCAGAGCCAAAGATGGCGATGGCGTCGTTGGAGAATCCTGAGGTGTTTGAACAGGAACTCAAAGATGCCGGTTTTAAAGATATTCAGGTGCAGCGAGTGACAAAACACTTTCCAGTCGAATCCGTGCAAAAGTTCTGGCTTGCGATGGTGAAAGGCAGCGTGCCAATGTTGATGGTAAAACAAAGCATGGCTGAGGCCGAATGGGCGGAAAAAAAGTGGCTGGCTTTGCATTATTTACATGAACAGTTGCCCGACACACCAACATCGATTTCATCCGATGCGTGGCTGGGTACTGGCTTGAAGTAATGGTGGCAAAGGAATGATTTGTCATACTATATGTAACAATGTTTTGTGAGTATGTTGGTTTGAGGAGAGCGTATGAAATTATCAGTTTATCAAATTGATGCATTTGCAAAACAGGCATTTGAAGGCAATCCAGCCGCCGTATGTCCTTTACCATTCTGGTTGCCTGACGGGGTGATGCAGCTGATCGCAGAAGAGAACAATCTCTCTGAAACAGCCTTCTTTGTTGAAACAGAATCTGGTTTCCATATCCGCTGGTTTACCCCGACAGTTGAGGTGGATCTGTGTGGTCATGCGACACTAGCGGCAGCATTTGTGCTGTTTGAATGTCTTGGTTTTGATGGTGATGACATTGCTTTTGATTCACGTTCGGGTTTTCTCAATGTTAGCCGGGAAGAGGGGGTGCTTGTATTGGATTTCCCTGCTCAACCCCCTGTTCCTTGTGAAGTTCCGGAAGCGATCCTGCAAGCCTTCGGAGTGGAACCTGTTATTTGTCTGAAAGCGGAAGATTATATTGTAGTCTTTGAACTGGAAGAGGATGTGTTAACCGCAGCACCCAAACTTGATCTGCTGCGAGAGCTGGATGGGAGAGGGGTGGTGATCACGGCAATGTCTTCACAATATGATTTTGTCAGTCGATTCTTTGCGCCTAAGGTTGGCATCGATGAAGATCCGGTAACCGGTTCATCGTTTACCCAGTTGGCACCCTATTGGTCAGGGCAGTTAGGCAAGTCCAAGCTGTATGCCAAGCAGATTTCAAGCCGCGGTGGAGAAGTGGCCTGTGAATTAAAAGGTGATCGGGTAGCTATCGCCGGGGGAGCTGTGAAATTTTTACAGGGCGAAATTGAGTTGTAAAACTGTGCTTAAGGAAGCGCTTATTTATTGTCGCAGTGCGCTAGTTCAAAACTATGCAATTTATTCCATAGTAGTTAAGTTCTAGTGATCTTTGTCTAATCCCTTTAATTTTAATGGTTACTTGCCAGGGCAATCGCATTAAAATCATGAGCAGGTATTGGTTGCGAAAATGGTTGTTTTTATAATTACAGGTTTAATTTAGTTAACCCAACTTCGTCACCATATTTCACAATTCCCTTGTACCATACCAAATATGGCTTA
>JAUZQJ010000045.1 GCA_030951045.1 Mariprofundus sp. | reverse complement strand
AAAGCCTATGGTAAGAAATTTTCACCTGAACAAATTGATGCACTAGTTGACTATATCCGCTCTGTACAGGTGGCACCTAGCATGGCTTCGGATGGTATTGATGGTGCAAAATTATTCAGCAAAAAATGCAAGATGTGTCATGCTATAAATAAAAAGAAAACAGGGCCATCACTGGTATCCATGCATCAGGATGAATCTGTGCTTCGGGATGTCATTACAAAGGGCAGCTCTAAAAAGAGAATGATGAAAGCCTATGGCAAGAAATTCTCGCCTGAGCAAATTGAGGCACTGGTTGGCTATATCCGCTCTGTTCAAAAATAACGACTGAGCAAGATAAAAAGCCCAATACCTTCACATTAGGTATTGGGCTTTTTTGTCGTATATGAAAATTTACCGCTACTTCCTCGATGGTATGCCATGGTACCTGGCGAAACATTATTGGTGGGCCTATTTATGGCCAAGCGCCGTCTGGTTTTTTGATCACCAGCCCGTCATTAATGCCATTCTATTTTTTCAGTATCATAAACTCATGCAAACGACCCTTAATTGCTTTCAGACCACTCCGAACGGGCGCGTTTTACAGCTAACTTGCGTCTATGGTTGCCTGACACCAAAGTTGAATGAGATACTTGGCAAACAAGCACTTCATTTGACAGATGTGGCCGAAGTTCAATTACATCTTGCTCGTTCGAAGAGCCAGACTTTAACACTGCGACCAACGCGAATGAATGCTGAACAACTGGGTTACAAAAACAATGTATTTCATACGGTCGTGCTCTTTTTTCTGTTACATGAAATGCCGCATGAAGCACGTGTTCGAACTCTGAGTGAGTGCATGCGCGTGCTAGCTCCTGGAGGTTCATTGCTCATTACGGAGTATGCGCCGCAGCCAGTCCGTCACTGGCTTTATCGCTTGCCGTTTTGTCGATGGATATTAACCAGCCTCGAACCCTTTTTGGATAGTCTTTGGCATGAAGATATCGAGGCACTTTTGAATGAATCAGCTAACCCGTTTGATAAACGTGTTGAGGTCATTTCACAACATCACATTTTTTTCTCATTTTATAGTGTTACTGAATATAGAGTAATTGATGGATCAATAGAGAGATTTGATGATCTGTAATTATCTTTTCACAATGATATGTTCGCTGTGTATTTAGATCTGAGGTTATTTATCTGAGATCGAAATACCCGACTAAAATGCTTTTAATAGATGAGTAAAACAGATGGTTGTTGTGTAAAAGTCACATTCTTACAATGCCTTTTTTTCAAAAGTAGCACAGAGGATATATGTTTTTCACGCAGCTAAATCGTAGGCAGTTTTTGAGTTTGAGTCGCAGTAAAAAGACTCATCCAGTTCGCCCGCCATGGGAGTTCCGAGGACATAATACATAATTATTTCATAACCCTAACCGTCCGGGTTTGGTGGCGGCCTCACCGTTCGATTATTGAGGGGTAGGGGTGCAGGCGACTTGCAGCTAATCAGAATTAACCCGGAGTGATTGGTATGAGTTGAGTGCTTGTTTGATCGTGTTGCAGGCGTTTCCAGCTGGCGTAGGGCATGTGCATGTCGCGGGTGGCAGCAATGGGCCGGTTGAGGGCATGGGCGATAAGCATGCGCATGCTGCCGGAGTGGCCTACCACTAAAATATGACCGTCCGTCATGTTGCTAGTGGTTTCTTGCCACCATTCTGCAATACGCTCACGCAGCTCTTCTGGAGACTCTCCACCGGGAGGGCGCATGCCGGTTGGATCCTGGCGCCATTGCTGGATCAGACCCGGAGAAATCTGCTCAATCTGCTCGATGGTTTTATCTTCCCAAGCGCCATAATGCATTTCAGCAATGCGCGGTTCGATGATGCATGGGATATTTGCATGTTTGGCCCAATCGGTAGCTGCTGTAGCGCAGCGGGAGAGGGGGGATGTGATGATGCAGTCCACCTGATCTGAGAGTGGTTGCCAGACCTGGTCCATTGCCAGGCGTCCTTGGCTGGTAAGCTCTGCTTCAATTTGACCGCGATATTTTATGCCGCCTTGCAGGGCACCGTGGCGCAGTACATCGATAGTTAACATCTTATCCCCTACTATTACAGGTGTTGTGCAGATTTAAAATCCGCTATGGTATCGCCCGAACTGTAAAACAGAGCGGTATGTTATTTCAGGTGCGAAATATTGACGCATGCTGCAATGCTGGCAACTGTAGAGTAGTAGCTGTTTGTTTGTACTAAGTTTCCATTACGAATCAACTACTTGCAAAGTGGGTTGTTGATTTTCGCTCCCGTCCGTGGGGGCGATGATGACATTTATAAACTTATCACAATAACGCATTGCAATGAGAGGAATGAATGATGACTGACGATTTTGACATTAAAGATGAGAAGAATATCGAAGCAATGGGCTTTGTGCGCGGCATGCTTGAATACATTGGTGAGGATGTGAATCGGGAAGGCCTGTTAGAGACTCCTGCACGTGTTTTAGCAGCGATGGGCGAACATTTCTCCGGGTATAAAGAAGATCCGCGTGAGCATCTGCTGAAAACCTTTGAAGAGGTTGAGGGTTATGATGAAGTGGTGCTGGTTTCAGACATTGAAGTACATAGTCATTGTGAGCATCACATGGTTCCATTTATAGGTAAGGCGCATGTGGCTTATATTCCGCGTGATCGTGTGGTCGGCCTTTCCAAGCTCGCACGTGTGGTGAATGGTTTCGCCAAACGTTTGCAAGTGCAGGAAAAACTGACCATGCAGATTGCCAATGCCATTGAAGAGGTGTTGGATCCTAAAGGGGTGGCGGTTATTATTCAGTGTCAGCATTTCTGTATGTGCCACCGTGGGGTGCATAAGCCGGATTCATGGACCACAACATCGAAACTGACCGGTTCCTTTTTGAAGAACCCATCCTCGCGCCTGGAGCTGTTTCAACTGATCGGCATGAAAAAATAACGAATCTGTTGATTTGTTCATTCTGAAGACCTCGCGGATGAAAAAAATAAATATATCCTTATTGCTCATCATGCTGTGTGCGATGTTGTTATCGGCCTGTGCTGCTCAGCCTCGTCTGTGGCTGGCTAAATCTATTTCATCGGCAGGCTTGAAGGTGGATGGGAGAGCTTCTGATCAAGTGGTGTTAAAATTACCGAATCAAGTTGTTGCCGGTTCTATCAACAGGGCTACTGTTCAATCCTTGTTGGATGTTCATGCTAAGATAGATGTAGTAGCACTCATGCATTCTATCTTATACATCACCAATCGCGGTGAGCCCTATGCTAATGCATATGCGGCAACCATAGGTGGCGAATATATCATTGCCATTAATCTCAGCATGATTGCATTGCTCGGCTCTGATTAAAATATGTATGCTGCTTTGATAGGACATGAAATTGCACACCATATAAAAAAGCATAAATCTGCCGACGCCTTGATGAATAAGATGTTGTTTGATTATGATCAAGAAACGGAAGCCGATGAGCTTGGTCTGCAGTTAATGTATCAGGCTGGATATCCCTTAGATGGTGCTATTGTATTTTATCAGAAGTTAAGTCAGTCAAGAGGTCATCATGTTTCATTTTTGAGTACCCATCCACGTGGTGAAGAGCGCCTTGAGCACATTAAGGCTGTAATTTTTTCCATTATTCAAAAATAGTAACAACGTGTGTTTTGTTAGGGGCAGGAGTTGGAATAAGTGTTTAGCCGTTGTAGATGATGGTTGAGCTGGGCAATCGCTCTTGATGTGTGGAAAACATGCGCTCACAACGCCCTCGTGCCTCTGGGGAATAGGCTGCAATCGTTTCGATACCCAAGTGTTTCATGGCACGTCCAAATTGAGTGAGGTTTTCTTTGTCCACTTTTCCACCAGCTTCCGGTGTATACCAATAATGACTGCCTCGATCACTGTAAAAGCTCGAAGGAAGCCCATGCGCTTCAATAACGTCTCGCATACCCTGAAGGCTGGATGCAGTACCTTCCTCATCAACAAAGAACATCGAATAATGCGTGGATGTGGCATCATCAAGTGTGATGATTAAATCCCATTTTACATCAGGAACCCAGGCATGAGTAGAACCATCTTGGTGAATCATCATGCCTTCCATTGCTGCGCGTTCACGGCGAATACGATGCTTACCTTTGCCTTTATAGCCTTTTTGACCAGCTTCGCTTTTTGTAATTCATTTTTGACCCATGAATAACTTCGCACACCGTCATGATCACGCTTATAAAAGCTGTGAAATTGTTTGACGTTCCAACCATTGTATCGGCTGCTGTATAAATCAGTGAGTTTCAGAACCTCATCTACCGGAGCGCATCGGTGTGATGCCTGCATCAAACGTTTATCCATCAAACCTGTTTCACCCTCATCGTGAAAACGGTCGATATAACGCCTAAAATTTCGCTCGCTCATCCCCAATAATTGCCCAGCCTC
>JAUZQJ010000044.1 GCA_030951045.1 Mariprofundus sp. | reverse complement strand
CATCGTCATGATCGGTTGCGTAGCTGCTGTTAAATCAGCTATTGGAAGGTAGAGGTGGGCATCAGCAATAGCGGCAATCTGTCCACTTAGATTGGTCGCCCATACATAAGGATCTGCGCCCGGTGCAGCCCAAGGAATGGTCGCAGCATTGTTGCTTGGCATGCCATGCTGCCATACGCTGCTATCAGAAACGGCATAAGTATCCAACGAACCAAAGCCAGGCAGTGCTACTGTTTGGTTTGGATTAGTCGGATAAGGATCAGCACCATCATTGATACCATCGCCATCGGTATCACTGATGAACGGATCTGTTCCTGTATTCCATTCATTGATCACACCCACAATACCATCGCCATCCTGATCCACAGCCTCATCATCCAGACGGATTTCATCCACATATGCACCCAATGAAGCTGTCTGACTAGCATCGGATCGATACGCATACCGAACCTGTATCTGTTGACCACTGTAAGCACTCAAATCAAAGGCTGCCAACACATAATACTTGTCTGTGCCTTGACCTCCCTGATTCGTCCAGCCACTCAAACCAAGTGCTGCAATGTTTGTGCTATCGTAGGCAGTCATGTACGGATCGATGCTTAACCATGCGGAAGTAACAGGGTCATAAATTTCTACCGTTGTTCCATCTACTTTCCAACCCCACTGATCTTGTGCCCAGATACGCATGCTCAATGTTGGATTCGCTACACCTGTTAAATTCAATACTGGAAAATACAAATACTCACGATCTATCGCATTGGTATTACCTGTCAGATTCGTTGCCCAGACATAAGGATCAGCTGTGATGCCTGATGGCTGATTCGGACCACTGGTCGGAACTCCATATTGCCATAACGTACCGTCGGTTATGGCATAACTATCAAGCTGTTGACCAACTGTTGCGGTGTATGCAGCTACATATCCAACTGCAGGATTCAGTGGCTGGCTGTCTGCACCATCCAGTGCGCCATCACCATCCATATCAGCAATAAAGGGATCGGTACCCGTTGTGTTCCATTCGTTCAAAACACCCACAATACCATCACCATCATGATCCACAGCCTCATCATCCAGACGGATTTCATCCACATATGCACCCCATGAAGCTGTCTGACTAGCATCGGATCGATACGCATACCGAACCTGCATCTGTTGACCACTGTAAGCACTCAAATCAAAGGCTGCCAACACATAATACTTGTCTGTGCCTTGACCTCCCTGATTCGTCCAGCCACTCAAACCAAGCCCTGCAATGTTTGTGCTATCGTAGGCAGTTATGTACGGATCCATCGGTAACCATGCACGGCTGTAAGCATCAAACACCTCCACCGTTGTACCATCAACCTTCCATGCCCATTGATCTTGCGCCCAAATGCGCATACTTAATGTTGGATTGGCAACACCAGTCAAATCAAACAGTGGTAAATACATATATTCACGAGCATTTGCGCCCACATTGCCTGATAAGTTCGTTGCCCAAACATAGGGATCGGCAGTAATTTGTGCGGTTCTATTCGGACCACTGATTGGAACACCGTATTGCCACAACGCACCTACCGTTCCGGCATAGCTATCTAAAATACCCGATACCATCGCGCCGCCAGTAGCGGGAGAGACCATGGCATAAACATCCAAAATATCACTCAGCCCAGTCTGATCATTGACGCGAACAGTAAATAGATCTTCACCAGCATAACCAGCACTACCAGAGTAGCTAACATGACCATAAGCATCGACCGTTGCTGTACCATGTAGCGCGGCACTGTATATATCCCATGTCAGCGTATCACCAACATCAGGATCACTCGCGGTCGCACTGAAGTTGGCATAACTATCCACGCCAATCTGCAGTTGGTGCGGACTAGTAGGCGATGTAATCACTGGTGGATTGGTTGTGACATTAATAAAGAGCGTCTGCCCTAGAACAGAAGAGGGGAGCCCATAACCATCCACCACATTGTACGTTAGCTGATTCAGTCCGACAGCAGTTGCACCGTAATAATCAATGCCAGCACCTGTCACCACGGCATAACCATCGGCAGGGGCGTTGATGATCTGCACACGCCACGTGTCGCCATCGACATCGTTGGCAGCTATGGGTACAAAGGTATTCGAACCAAGGTTATTCGCTGCCGTATAATTGTCCGTTGGAGAAACAATCACTGGCTCATCGTTCACAGGCATAACTGTTACGTAGACATCGAGTAGCGCACCATTCAGAGAAGGGTCGTAGGCACGAACTTGGAAATAATCACTGCCATTGAAGTTTGGATTACCAATGTAGCTAATGTTGCCATAACTATCGACTATCGCAGCACCGTTGATGGGTGAAATATTGATATTCCAAGCGAGTGGATCGTTGTTCGGGTCGGAGGCTGTGACCGTAAAATTAGCGTAGCTATCCTCGGCTACCATGACGGTGTATGGATCAGAGGGGAATGAGATGATTGGCGTGACTGGAATACTGCCCACACTCAACGGATTACTGCCGTAAGTAACTTCAAAGCCATCACTAAAGCCATCACTATCGGTATCGGCAAGGTTTGGATTGGTGCCATAAATATTCAGTTCATCGGCATCGGTGAGACCATCACCATCGCTGTCTTCTGTGCCTGTTCCCCAGTTGATGACGAAGCCACCCGTAGCACTGGTTTTTGGCAGACCATACATGGGTAGTGAAGTGTAAACATCCAGTGTGCTTGTACCACTTCCTGCCATATACAGTCCTGTGGTTGGTGTTGCATTAAATTGCAGGTTGTTAAACACCTTGTTCATACCTGAAACATTCAAATTCAATTGCGTAACCGTTGGGGCAAAGTTTTGGAATGTGACATTATCAAACTTGCTGATAACACCGCCTGAGATATTGAGCTGTGTATTATCAACAATCAAACCATCTACATTCAAACCACCAAGAACCGTTAATATACTATTACCACTCATTAATTTGCCTGTAGCAGCGGTAAGAGAGCTAAGCTCACCTCCCATCGTCACTGTTGTTGCCAATGCGACACCTGTGGGATTCGTAAGTTCAACACCTGCAAAACGTGACAAGGTAGCGCTTGGCGTAGCAAAGCTGATCGTTTGTGTTGAAGTACCATCACAGAGTACTTTATGCGTGCCGGTTGCGATGAATGTTTTTTGGCCATAAGTGCTGTTCCAAGAAACATTTCTTAATTGTGAAAAATTGCCATGCAGATGCAAGCTGCCTGCGGTCATGTTTCC
>JAUZQJ010000043.1 GCA_030951045.1 Mariprofundus sp. | reverse complement strand
GAACTGGGCAGTTATTCTTTCCAAACAGGCTGTGAAAGATTTAAAACAGATCAAGCAGGCCGGTTTGGGAAAGAAAACAAAGGTGTTATTAGAGGCATTGCAAGATGATCCTTTTGTAACGCCACCCCGGTATGAAAGTCTTGTAGGGAATCTGAAAGGCTTTTATTCGCGACGTATTAATATCAAGCATCGTCTTGTTTATGCTGTTGATATTGACGCGCAGGTGATCCATATCTTACGCTGCTGGACGCACTATGAATGATCACTGTGTCAACCCGTGATGCTAAATTAACCTGTGTGATTATTCAGACCCATTTTATAATGGAATAGGCTAACATGAGGAATACTGCCACTTGACACAAGTGATGATTTACTGTTATATATCTCTATAAAGTTATAATAATTATATGTTTTTAAAGGTAGTGTAATTGAATATACACAGGGGAGATGCTATAAAGGTCATGTACCATAGTTGAGTTTGTTTGAAAAACTACGCTCTTCTACTATATATATGGACTGCTGAATAGCATTGTTATAATTAGAACGCTCTCTAAGGGAGGGGCCTAGTGAACAAAGCAATAAAAAAAATGGCACATCTATATTTGACCTACAGGAATATATTTTTTTCTCCGCCAAGCATGGCATTAACACCGATTGTGGTGATGACCTGCATCACTCTGCTGTTTCTGCATCCAACACCCACTTTAGCTCAGGATATAGCAACGGGGAAAAACACTGGCAACCAAGCACCGATTAGCTCTCCAGCCCAACAAGATCATGCGCATGCACTGAAGCTGGCCCGTAGCGGAGAGCTCAGTAAAGCTGCAGATATTCTCTCACCCTATGCAAAAAAACCGATGGCAAATGTGCTAATGACCGGCGATTATCTGGTTTTTCTCTCCTGGGCAGGAAAAAATCAACTGGCGACCAGATCTTTTGAAGCACTGCCGGCTGCTTTTCCGAAAAATGCTTACCTGCTAAGAAACATGGCTAGCGCCTACTATGGTCAGCGCAGTTACGCTCAGGCCGCTTCATTGTATGCGTCCACGCTCCAGCAAAACCCCACAGACAAAGAGGCCCAGATAGGTCATGTACGTAGCCTTTATTATGCTGGCAAGGTAAAGGAATCCGACAACAGGCTGAATGCTTATCTAAAGACTAGCCCCGACTCCTTGCCACTACTATCTATCAGGCCACAAGTACTCATTGCCCATGGCGCATATGCTAAAGCCTGGGCTGCCCAAGCTGATCTACTACGAAAAAATCAGGTCTCATCAACGGCACAGCATAGCACATGGGAGGCACTGGTCACTTCAGTTCCGACGGACAAGCGTCAAGCCATGCTCGCAGCATTAAAACATAGTGCAGCTTCCAAAAAAGAGACAGATACTGAAAACTATCTATTGGCCTTGGCACTACATCGGGAATTCAACGAACTTATTACCAGCTATGAGTCTGCCGGCATCAACAACGAACGTTTCTCAACATATACAGCATATTGGATCGGCTGGGCATACTTCAAAACCGACAAATTAAAGCAGTCCGAAACAATCTATCGAAATGCACTTAAGATAGAGCCAAAAGACCTCTATCTCACCACAGGGCTTGCTTATGTACTGGGCAAAGAAAAACAGCCCAAGCTCGCATTCAATCTATTCAAACAACTGCCGGCAGAGCAAGCCAGCATGGCAGAAGTGCGTTTTGCCAAAGCCTATATTTATGAGCAACAGAGCGACTATTGGGCCGCCATCAAAGAGTATGATGGCATTCTTGCCATCCACCCTGAGTACCGAATTGCCAGGAAACTTAAACTGATGGCCATGTCCGCGCTGGGTGCAAGTAGCCAGGCATTGAGCCAGGCCGGTGATAACAGTGAATTACAGGCCTATATTCAGGGTAACATGGCGATCGACCGCATGCAGTGGGGAGAGTTCAAACAGTCACTGGCTCAACTTGAACCCCTACTACAAAGAAGAAATCCAACAGGCTCAAGGTTTGACCACATCGTCGTACTGGTTGAAGACTTGCAAATGAAAGAAGCCATCGCCGAATACGATCAACTAAAGGCTGAAGGGGTTACCCCGCCCTCTTGGGTTATGAATAGCGTAGGTAGTGCCTACATCTACCTTGAGGAGTGGGAAAAGTCCCTGGCTGTTTATAATCAACAGTTGAAAACAGATCCGAACATGTTCAATGCACGCGTAGGTAAATTTTATTCCCTCTCAGAACTGAGAAGATGGGATGAAGCAGAAGAACTTCTTATTAAGCTTGAGAAAGATGTCATTCCAGTAAAAGTCCGCAGCCGCTATACACAAGGTCAACAGATGGAAGTTGTAGTCGCTCACGGCTGGTTCCTGCTCGATCAAAACATGATGCGTGAAGCCGATGCCTATTTCACCGATTTTTACAGCAAAGCACCCGCTAATACTGGAATCCGTTCCGGCCTGGCGCATACACACTACTTCCGTGGCTGGCCTCGCAAGGCCCTTCGAGAATTCCAAACTATCACATCGTTGGAGTCCCGGGACCTCAATCCGGGCCCCAGAGTTGGCCATGCCCTTGTGCTCAACGCGTTGGCACACAAGGAAGAGGCCCGTGAGATGATCAATAAACATCGGGCAAAGAAACCGAAAGACAAACACGGTATTCGTGCTGCCAGAGAACTGGCGGTAGATGACATGCGGGAACTGGACGTAGGTATCGTCTTCAACCACTCCAACGATGGCTTTAACGACCTCTACACCTTTGCAAACTACATTCACCCAGTCACCCTCTACACCAACATCCTGACCATGGTAAACTACCGAAGAAGCTCTCAGAGTGGTTTAAAATCAACATTTCATCGCCTAGGAGTTGGTTTTGATCACACATTCAACAGCGACTGGTACATGCGGGAGATGCTCTCCCTGGATGTGAAGGCCGGGCATGAATATGGGGCTCGAACCAATATAAGGTACACCCCGACCGACCATTGGATTGTTGAAGCCATGTTCGACTCTTTCACCACAGATGTGCCACTGCGTGCCCGTGTGGCAGCCATCACCTCCAAACAGGCTGCTCTGAACATCACCTACAGAGAAAGTGAATGGCGCGAATATGGCATCGGCGGCAGTTACGATTTCTATTCCGATGGTAATCGTCGCACCGCCGTAACTGCCCGTTTTGAGCAAGGACTGTATGCAAAGAAAGACTGGCGGCTGCGCCTGATCGTAGATGGGTCTTTAGGTGATAACTCCAAGAATAATGCCCTCTATTTCAACCCGGCTCGTGACTGGAGTGCGGCAGGCACACTGATGATTGAGCAGACTGTCTGGCACGCCTACGAAAGCATGAAAGGCTATTATGACCGCGGCTTTATTCACCGCCTCTACCTGACTGCCGGTGCATACGGACAAACCGGATTTAGCGGTTCATTTCTGGGTTCTGCTCGTTATGAGCAGGAAATCGACTTCAGCGATACACACCACTTGCTATGGGGCATTACTGCAGGGCGCCACTCCTACGACGGCACTGGTGTCATGAATTATTCAATTGATGCATTGTATAGGTGGTATTTCTGATGTGTAAGCTTCATAAACTACTATTAATAGCACTTCTAGCCCTGGTTCCTGCACTGGCAACTGCCGCAACAACTAAAGTAGCTCCGACCCTGTTCAAAGATGGGCAATTTCTTGTTCTCGCCTATCATTCCGTAGTACTCAGACCCATTCCTGGTGATAAATATACCATCACCCAGGGGCAATTTGCAGAACAGGTAGACTATCTGAACACACACGGCTATCACCCGGTATCTGTTCAAGATATCCTGGATGCCCAAGCCGGCAAAAAGAAGCTACCAAACAAAGCTGTACTGCTGACATTCGATGATGCTTATTTATCATACTATGATTTTGTTGTCCCCTTCCTGAAACAATATGGATTTCCATCGATGCTGGCAGTAGTCGGAGACTTCATCGAAAACCCTCCATCCAAAGTCCTGCCGGAAAAGCTGATGAACTGGCAACAGATCAAAGAAGTTGCAAAGAGCCCTCTCGTTGAAGTGGCCTCACATACGTATAACATGCATAAAGGCATCCAATACAACAGCATTGGCAATACAGGACCGGCAGTCAATGTACGCATGTATTCCACCCAAAATAAGCACTATGAAACCGAACAAGAATACCGGCAACGATTGCAAGAGGACTTCACACATCAGAACAAACTCTTTGAAAGTCATGTTGGTTTCAAGCCACGAATCATTGTTTGGCCATTCGGAAACCATACAGGCATCTCCTGGGATATTGCTAAAAATAACGGTTTTCGTATGGGGTTCACACTCGTATGGGGTCTCGGGGATATAACAAACCTTGCGGAAACTCCACGCCTGATGGTTGAAAGCGTTCCAATTAAAGATTTTATCGACAACGTCCTGTATCCAAACCACAAGCCGACCATTATTCGCGCAGTGCAAGTAGACCTTGATCTTATTTATGATAAATCCATTGAACAGATGGATAAGAATCTGGGTAAACTGATTGATCGCTTATACGCCATGAAGGTTAACACTGTTTATTTGCAGGCATTTGCAGATACTGATGGAGACGGCTCTGTCGATAGTGTTTACTTTCACAATCGCCAACTACCTGTCAGGAGCGATTTCTTCAGCCATGCAGCTCATCAAATAAGAATTCGAGGCATAGAGGTCTATGCATGGATACCCAGCCTCAGTTTTATTTTCCCCGATAAAGCATTTAACAAAATGTACCGCATTCAGGAAAAGTCGAATGGGAAAAATCGCCCCAGCCAGTCATGGTACAAGCGATTAACCCCGTTCAGTAAAGATGTTCAGGAAAAAGTCGGCATGTTATATGAGGACTTGGCTGCTTACTCGCAGATTGACGGTATCCTATTTCAGGATGATGCATATCTGACCGACCATGAAGATTTTCACCCGGATGCTATTCATGCATATCAAGCAGCACTCGGAAAATCGTTCTCTCTTAAGAGTGATGCTGAAGACAGTGCGGCAGCGCTCAAATGGGGGAAATACAAAACACAGGCATTGATTGATTATACCAAAGGACTAATGCGAATAGTGAAACATATCCGACCGGAAATAAAATTCGCCCGTAATATCTATGCCAATATGCTGATCAATCCACAAGCAGAAGCATGGTTCGCCCAGAACTATAAGGAATTCCTTAACAACTATGATGAAGTGATTGTGATGGCCTATCCACGCATGGAGAAAGCCAACAAACCGGCACAATGGCTCACCAAAATGGTTGAAAATGTAAAAGCTCACAATGGCTTGGAAAAAACCATATTTAAATTACAAGCCTATGACTGGAAGAAAAAAAGATGGGTGGGGAATGAAGCCCTGCTTGAAGAAATGCGTGATGTACTTGTCGCAGGAGGCGTTCATCTCGCCTATTACCCCGACAATGCATTAGAAAATAAACCGGATATTTCCACCATAAAGTTGGAAATGTCCAGACAGACCGACCCGTTTGCGAGGTGATTTATGGTTAATATGCTACAGTTTCTAAGTGATTTTATTTTTCTCTTTCCTCTTTTCATGAGTTTTATATGGATTATCGGAGCGCTGATCTTTTACTGGAAAGAAGAAAGGAATATCACAACCGTGCCTGAACTGGATCATTTTCCCATGTTTTCCATTCTGGTTCCAGCACACAATGAAAAAGGGCAAATCGTCAATACACTCGAGCAGTTAATGGATCTGGATTATCCGAACTATGAGGTTATTGCCATTGATGATTGCAGCACCGATGGCACAGATCTTCTGATGAATGAACTCACGGAAAAGCACGAACGCATTCGCGCCGTCTATCTACGCAGCAATAAGGGCAAGGCTGCGGCAATGAATGCAGGCAGTGCAGCCACAAAAGGTGAATATATCCTCACACTGGATTCGGATACCCTGCTTGATTCAAAAGCACTGAAATGGATCGCCTGGCATTTTAACAAGTTCCCTCGTGTCGGAGCTGTCACAGGCAACCCCCGTGTGCTCAACAGAACCACACTGCTGGCAAAAATCCAGACTGGTGAATACTCCACTATTGTTGGTCTGATTAAACGCGCCCAGCGCATTCTGGGTAAAGTCCTTACCGTATCCGGTGTGATCGCGGCATTTAGAAAACAGGCGTTGGAAGATGTAGACTTCTGGGATACACAGACCATTACAGATGATATCGATATTACCTGGAAGCTGGAACGCCATTTCTGGGATGTTCGCTATGAACCTCGAGCACTGGTATGGATATTGGTGCCTGAATCTATTGAGGGACTGTGGAGGCAGCGGTTGCGCTGGGCACAGGGCGGCATTGAAGTACTCGTCAAAAACATAGACATCTGGAGTGACTGGAGGCAACGCCGCTTATGGCCTGTCTATATTGAATATGTAGTAAGCACACTCTGGGCTTACTGCTTCTGGTTAGTTATCGCATTGTGGATGATTCAGGGTGCCATCAATGTATATGAACCGATTACATTCCTTGCTCCGGCGCCACCCTTATGGGCCGGTTCCCTCCTAGCTATGGTCTGCCTGATGATGTTCACCGTAAGCCTGGCGATGGAGAGCCGCTATGATAAAACATTACTGAAAAATCTGGTCTGGATCATCTGGTATCCCTTCATCTACTGGCTTATCAGTGCCACAACTATCGTTGTCGCTGTGCCCAAAGTCTTATTGAGAAAGAAGGGGTATAAGGGGCATGGTACATGGCAGAGCCCTGACCGTGGCCTACACCTAGAAGAATGATAGGGAGATAACGATGGCTAAAATCCACATCATCACCAAACCGGAACTTAAATCGGATACCCGTTCACTCACCGAACTTGGCATCACTGGCATCGTGTGGGGACTCTGGCTTTACCTGTTCCTGCCAATAGCAAACGTACTGCTATGGGTAGTAGGTATCTCCACCTTCCAACAGGAATTCATCACAGAAGGCGGTATTTTTGTCTTTATCGAACTGATTCAACAAATGGGCTGGGTCATTCTGGCTGCATTTATTATTATGCGACTGTGGGGAGTATATAATTACTATCACTTCGGACGCCATGATAAACGCACCCATGAAATGCCTGACTCAATAGAAAAGCTCTGCCATTTTTATCAACTGAAACCTGATGAACTTGTTTCAATTGAAAATCGAAAAGAGACCATCTGGCCCACTCATAGAAACACCGAAAACGTTAAAGAATGGCTACGGCAAAAAGCTGTCCACCTCTCCCCTGAACAGGTTCATGAAGATGATGGAAACATTTTTATGCAGTTCCATGAAGTGCATGATGAACACAAAGAGCTCTCTATTACCAGTGCAACGACTATATCAATTTTATCGGTTTTCACGCTGGCAGTCCTGCTACTTTATGCTGCAGGTGGCCTTGGCCTTTCTGAAAAATCAGATTCCACCACCACTGTTTCAGCCACCATGCAACAACCAGCTGCAGATAGTCCAAGTCCAAGCCTGCAATCAGAAGCGTTGATGCCCCAAGGTCCTGCACCGGCTCCGTCAACCGCGACAGAAGCAACAAGCCCGCAAGTTCCCACGAATACAGCACAGTTAGAATCTAAAGCTGCCACTATAGAGGCTCAGACTCCCGGCTCAGCTCCCGCTTCACCTACCGAACTAGCTACGGGTAACACGCCCGCTACAGATAGCAGTACATCCGTTCAACTCCCGACAGCGCCATAGCTCAACAGAAGCACTCCTTGCTGTATTATTTATTACTATAATAAAGCAATAATCATTCTGCATAATCAAACCAAGGTACTATTCTACTGTAACCGACTTGGCGAGATTGCGTGGTTGATCGACATCCGTACCTTTGATCAGTGCAACATGGTAGGCCAACAACTGCAATGGAATGCTGTACACGATAGGGGCAGTACCAGGATAGATATCTGAAAGTGTCAGGCTCTGATAACGATCAAGTCCAATATCTACTTTCTGGTCACTGAAAAGGAACAGCTCGCCACCGCGTGCGCGCACTTCCTGTAAATTGGACAGCACCTTTTCAAGCAACGGATCATCGGGCAGCGCACAAACCACTGGCATCGATTCATCCACAAGCGCCAGTGGACCGTGTTTCAACTCACCGGCTGGATATGCCTCTGCATGGATATAGGAGATCTCCTTAAGCTTTAACGCTCCTTCCATAGCAACCGGATAAAACGGCCCTCTACCGAGAAACAGTGCATTATGTTTATCAGAGAAATCAGCAGCCATAATCTGAATTTCATCAGCCAGCTGCAACACCACTTCCACCTGGCGCGGCAGAGCGTGCAACTCGTTCACTAGCGCCATTTCCTGCTCGGCAGTCAGCCCTGTGCGTCGCGCCAAAGCGATCATCAGCAGACGCAAAGCCACCAATTGTGTGGTAAAGGCTTTGGTGGAAGCAACACCAATTTCTGTACCAGCACGGGTCATCAATGACACGTCCGACTCTCTGACCAATGAACTTTCAGCCACATTACAGACACACAAACTACCAATATAACCCTGTGATCGACTGCCTTTCAAAGCGGCCAGTGTATCAGCCGTTTCACCGGATTGAGATATAGTGATCAATAGTGAGCCATCAGGCACAACAGCCTTGCGATAGCGGTATTCAGAAGCCACTTCTACACTGCAGGAAATACCCGCTTCCTCGAACCAGTATTTAGCAACAAGGCCTGCGTGATAGCTGGTGCCACAGGCAATAATTTGAACATGTTTAGTCTTATCCAGTAGCGCCGTAGTTTCATAACCAAAACTAGCTTCCAGCAGACGCCCATGGTGAATACGGCCTTCAAGTGTTTCAGAAATAACACTCGGCTGTTCATAGATCTCCTTAAGCATGTAATGCGCATAAGGCCCTTTATCGATACTCGTATTGGAAAGCGCAGACTCTTTGACAGGACGCTCAACCACATCCCCATTCGCATTATAGACAGTCACACCATCACGGCGCACTTCAGCAACATCACCCTCTTCAAGAAAAATGAATCGCCGCGTCACCGAAAGCAGTGCAGCCACATCGGAGGCAATAAAGTTTTCACCCTCACCAATACCGATAACCAGCGGGCTACCCTCGCGTGTCACAACGATCCTGTCAGCGTCCTCGGGACTGGATGCCGCTAGCGCATATGCACCATCCAGTTCAGCGGCCGCCTCAACAACAGCAGCTAATAATGACAGTCCTGATTCAAGTTTATGCGCCATCAAGTGTGCAATCACTTCGGTATCGGTTTCAGACGTAAAGCTATACCCCAGAGCAATCAGGCGATCCCGCAATGCAATATGGTTTTCAATAATGCCATTATGAACCACGGCCACCCTGACTCCACTCATATGTGGATGTGCATTGCGTGTTGCAGGAGCGCCATGCGTTGCCCAGCGTGTATGCGCGATGCCCAAATTACCGGTGATGAGCGACTGCTCTACCAATGTTTTGAGTTCTGCCACCTTACCCAGTGCTCTAAACCGTTTCAGCTCACCCTGATCATCTCTGATCGCAACCCCTGCCGAGTCATATCCACGGTATTCGAGCCGCTGCAACCCTTCAAGCAACAGAGGGAGTACATTATTCTCAGAAATGGCTCCAACAATACCGCACATTAGCGTTTATCTTTTTGTGGACGCTTCCAGTCAGAGAAATACTGCGTAGCAGTGCGTTCTGAAAGTGTAAGGCCTCCAGCATCAACATTGCGTGTTATGGTACTGCCAGCACCGATAGTCGCATCATCACCCACAGAAACCGGAGCCACCAGTTGGGTATCAGAGCCGACAAAGACATTGTCGCCAATGATAGTTTCGAACTTGTTAGCACCATCATAATTACAGGTAATCGTACCTGCACCTATATTACAGTTTGAGCCAATCGTACTGTCACCAATATAGCTCAGATGATTGACCTTACTGCCTTCACCGATAACGGATTGTTTGATTTCTACAAAGTTGCCCACATGTACGTTTTCATCCAAAGCAGCCCCTGGACGCAAGCGTGCATATGGACCAACCACAGTATCAGAACCGACACCTGCACCATGAATATGGCTGAATGCATATACATTCACACGATCATCCAGACGTGCATCTACGAGCACAGCGTTTGGACCAACTTTGCATTCATCACCAATTTGCGTAGCGCCAATCAGGTAACAACCAGCCTGAATCGTTGTATCCAGGCCAATACTCACACCAGCTTCTATACGCACCGTGTCAGGTTTTTCAATCGTAACACCACGACGCTGCCAATCCTGGATAATACGTTTTTGCATCAAATCTTCGACATGCGCAAGATCAACACGATCATTTACTCCGACCATTTCATCAGAATCATCCATAGCAACCGCAGCTACGGTTTGTCCGGCGTTTAGCGCCAAAGGCACAATATCGGGCAAATAATATTCTTCTTGAGCATTACTATTGTCGATGGCATGTAGCAGATCAAACAACACATCATGACGCACACAATAGATACCGCTGCTCACCTCACCAATTAAACGCTGATCATCACTAGCATCTTTCTGCTCAACAATACTGGTAACATTACCCTTCTCATCACGAACAATGCGTCCATACCCAAAAGAGTTAAGGGGTTTAGCAGTAAGTACAGTGACATCGGTAGCAGATGCTCTGTGTTCATCCACTAAGCGTGCAAGTGTCTCCGCCGACAACATCGGTGTGTCGCCACAGACGATTAACACATCACGCACGTCACGAATGACCTTTTCACACTGTTGAACAGCATGGCCAGTCCCCAACTGTTTATCTTGAATAACCCAGTCGAGGTTAGCTGGCTGGCCGACATGCTCGCGTACTTTCTCAGACGCATGGCCAGTGACAACAGCAATGGATTTGGGTCGTAAGGCCTCTACAGTGTGAAGCACATGATCAATCATGGCTCTACCAAGCACTTTGTGCAGTACCTTTGGTAGATTGGAGCGCATACGCTTGCCTTTACCGGCAGCTAGTACGCACACCTGCAAATCAGGGTAATGAAATTGAGTCATTGGTTCTCCCTTTATAACTTATAAATGATTTGTAGCGATTATAGTGGAAAGTATCAAGTTTGCAGTTTTTTTAACAAAAAAAAGGGTCGCACAATGGCGACCCTTTCAATAGATAAGAAATGCTTATCTCTTTTTCTTTTTAATCCAAGCCAGCCGTGCAGTTGTCATGGCCAATTCAGCTTCAGCTTTAGCATAATCAACATCACCTTGATGCGTTTCAACAACGTCTTTGGCAATACGTTCTGCTTCTATAGCTGCTGCTTCATCAATATCACCAGCGCGTTCGGCGGCATCAGACAGTACCGTAATCATATCAGGTTGAACTTCAATAAAGCCGCCTGAAACAAATACTTCATCCACCTGTCCATCTACAGTGATTCTCAGCTCACCAGTAGTTAAGGCTGCTAATAACGGGCTATGCTTTGGGAAGATACCAAGTTCACCAGAAGCTCCGGGAGCAACCAAAAACTCAGCATCACCGCGATACACTTCGCGCTCAGCCGTAGCGACCAATACTTGCATAGTGGAAGCCATTAGCCTTTCGCTGCCATTTTCTCAGCTTTAGCAACAGCTTCAGAGATGTCACCAACCATGTAGAACGCTTGTTCAGGCATGTGATCATATTCGCCAGCCAAAAGACCTTTGAAACCTTTAATGGTCTCTTCTTTCTTAGCGTAAACACCTGGAGAACCAGTAAATACTTCAGCAACATGGAACGGCTGAGACAAGAAGCGCTGCATCTTACGTGCACGTTGTACAGTCAGTTTATCTTCATCTGAAAGCTCATCCATACCCAGGATTGCAATGATATCCTGCAATTCTTTATAACGCTGTAGTGTCTGCTGAACACCCTGTGCAACTTCGTAATGTTCGATGCCAATAACTTTTGGATCAAGCTGACGAGAAGTAGAGTCAAGTGGATCAACCGCAGGGTAGATACCTAGCTCAGCAATCTGACGGCTCAATACAATAGTAGAATCCAGATGCGCAAACGTGGTTGCAGGAGCCGGATCGGTCAAGTCATCCGCAGGTACGTAAACAGCCTGTACAGATGTGATTGAACCAGTCTTCGTAGAAGCAATACGCTCCTGCAAGCGACCCATTTCTTCAGCCAGGTTAGGCTGATAACCCACAGCAGATGGCATACGACCCAACAGTGCAGATACTTCAACACCAGCTAGAGAGTAACGGTAGATGTTATCAATGAAGATCAGAACGTCACGGCCTTCATCACGGAAATACTCAGCCATAGTCAAACCGGTCAATGCAACACGCAGACGGTTACCTGGAGGTTCATTCATCTGACCATAAACAAGTGCAACTTTATCAAGTACGTTAGACTCTTTCATTTCATAATAGAAATCGTTGCCTTCACGTGTACGTTCACCAACACCAGCACCGCCGAATAGGCCTACTTTACCACCCTTAGCGATTGGAGCGATCAGGTCGATCACCTTGATGCCTGTTTCCAGAATATCAGAAGCTGGAGATAATTCATCAAAGCTTGGCGCTGTACGATGAATAGACCAACGGGTTTCAGAAGCAACCTCTTCGCCTTCAAAATCGATGCCTTCGCCCAATACGTTCATGATTCGGCCAAGCGTAGCTTCACCAACAGGAACCTGGATAGGCGCGCCGGTATCAGTCACTGACATGCCGCGAATTAAGCCGTCAGTACTACCCATTGCAATAGCACGCACTGTGTTATTACCAACATGCTGTTGAACTTCGAGCGTCAACTTTGGATCAGTCATTTTCAATGCATTGTAGATGCCTGGCAACTCACCTGCATTGAAACGAATGTCCACTACCGGACCGATCACTTGAATAATGTTACCTGTACTCATGTTATGACCTCACTTAATCTTTAAACTTATTAACCAGCCGCAGCTGCACCGGCACAAATTTCAGCCAGCTCCTGCGTAATGGCGGCCTGACGGGCCTTGTTATATGTGATGCTAAGATCTTTAACGATATCCTTAGCATTATCAGTAGCAGCTTTCATCGCAACCATACGAGCCGATTGTTCACATGCTTTGTTTTCCAACATTGCCTGATAAATCAACGATTCAACATAACGACGTAGAATGCCTTCAAGCACAATCTTCGCTTCAGGTTCGTACAGATAATCCCAGTAACCTGATTCATCTTTTTCTTCAGGAACAGGACAAGGAATCAACTGCATTGTAGTTGGTTTCTGAGTCATGGTATTTACAAATTCAGAATAGACCAGATGCAGTTCGTCGATGCCACCATCTTTGAATTTTTCAATGGCCAGTGTAATAACACCTAAAATATCAGCCAATTCCGGAGAATCAGGAATATTTTCTGCTACGCCTTCAACATCCGCACCAATGCGGCGCATGAATGAACCGGCACGACGCCCAATAGTGAACACTTCAACATCGGCGGTCTGTTCTTTCATTAAACCCAGAGCAGCTTTCAGTGCATTGGTATTCAAACCACCACACAATCCTTTATCGGTAGTGATTACAATGACGCCAACTTTCTTGACCACATCGCGTTCAACTAAAAAAGAGTGTTGAAATTCAGGGTGTGCGCCCATCAAATTTCCAACCACACGTTTGATGCCTTCAGCGTAGGCGCGCGCTTCAATCACACGAGCCTGTGCTTTACGCATCTTAGATGCGGCAACCATTTCCATCGCCTTGGTAATTTTACCAGTGTTCTGGATAGCCTTGATTTGAGTGCGTATTTCCTTAGCAGATGCCATGACTAGATCCTAATCAGTACGTGCCAGTCGATTTAAAGTCTGCAATCGCATTCTGCAAACCCTCTTCGACCTTCTCGTTCAATGCCGGAGCAGCGTTCAAACCGTCCATCAATGAAGCGTGTGATGATTTCAGGCATGCAAGGTATGCCTTCTCAAATGCAACGATCTTCTTGGAATCAACATCATCCAGATCACCATTATTCAGTGCATAAAGAATTGCAGTCATTTCAGCAACAGACTGTGGAGCATTTTCATCCTGCTTCAGCACTTCAACGCCACGTTTACCACGTTCAATCTGTTGACGAGTAGCAGCATCCAAATCTGATGCAAACTGTGCGAATGCAGCCAATTCACGATACTGAGCAAGATCGAGACGTAAACCGCCACCAACTTTCTTCATCGCTTTAGTCTGAGCAGCACCACCAACACGGGATACAGACAGACCAGCATTAATTGCCGGACGCTGACCTGAGTTGAACATCGCAGTTTCAAGGAAAATCTGACCATCAGTAATAGAAATTACGTTGGTAGGTACGAATGCAGATACATCGCCTTCCTGTGTTTCAATGATTGGTAATGCAGTCAATGAACCTGTTTTACCTTTCACTTCACCGTTGGTGAATTTTTCAACATATGTTTCATCTACGCGAGATGCACGTTCCAACAAACGGGAGTGCAAATAGAACACGTCACCAGGATATGCTTCACGACCCGGAGGACGACGCAAAATCAAAGAAACCTGACGATAAGCCCAAGCCTGTTTAGTCAGATCATCATACACAATCAGTGCATCTTCACCACGATCACGGAAGTATTCGCCCATCGTGCAACCAGCATATGGAGCAAGATATTGCAGTGCAGCAGATTCAGAGGCTGATGCAGAAACGATAATGGTATTATCCAATGCGCCATGTTCACTCAAAGTACGTACTACAGTTGCAACAGTAGAGGCCTTCTGACCCACTGCCACATACACACAGGTAACACCTGTATCTTTCTGGCTGATGATGGAGTCGATTGCAATCGCTGTTTTACCAGTCTGTCTATCACCAATAATCAACTCACGCTGACCACGACCAACAGGTACCATTGCATCAATGGATTTAATACCAGTCTGTAAAGGCTGATCAACTGATTTACGTTCAATTACACCAGGTGCAATTTTCTCAACTGCATCAGTTTGTGTAGTTTTAACCGGGCCCTTGCCATCAATAGGCTGTCCCAATGCATTCACTACACGACCTTTAAGTTCAGGGCCAACCGGCACTTCAAAAATCTTACCAGTACATTTGACTTCATCACCTTCAGACAAGGTAGTGAATTCACCGAAGATCACAGCACCAACGCTGTCTTCTTCAAGGTTAAGAACCATAGCCATGATGCCGCCGGGCCTCTCAAGCCTTTCACCAGCCATTGCGCCGGAAAGACCGTGAATCAAGGCAACGCCATCACCAACGGATACAATACGACCAACGTTGGCATCAGCGGCACTGACTTCAAAGCCTTTGATCTTGTCTTTAATAATTGAACTAATTTCTGTGGTATCGAGCTTCATGTCTGTTTTCCTCTAATACTCAGTCTGTTACTTAAGAAGCAAGAACGCGGTGTAAACCGGCCAACTTCGAACGCAACGAATAATCTATTTTACGGTCACCAATCCGGACAACCATGCCACCAAGGATAGCTTTATCCTGAGTTACGCTTACACGCACTTTTTTGCCTGTTGTATCTTCTAAGGCCTTAGTCAACTTATCTGTTATAGCCTTATTAAGCTTAGCAGCAACAGTGACTTCCGCATCAATTTCACTTTCAGCCAAACGAATCATCTCTTCAACGAGAGCTGAAATCTCAGGCAACAGAGAAAGCTTTTCACGCTCTGCCAGCACAGCCAGCAAGCGATCAACTTCCGGTGCTATCTTTTCACCAACGGCGGTAACGACAACATCCTGCTTCAGTGAAGCAGGGTATTCTGGTGAAGCGACCACCTCAGACACTTCATCCAGAGCAACTATAGAAGCTGCCTTAGCAAGGTCTTCCCGCAAATCCACACCTTCGCCAATCAATTCAAACAGGGCGACTGCGTAACGACGGGATATTTGTGTGGTACTCATGCGTTACCAAAACCCTTATTGACAATACCTTCTATCAACTTGGTATGGCGTGATGCATCAAGCTCTGCTTCAACAACCTGTTCAGCAGCAAGCATTGCAATATCAGCGACTTCGGCACGCAGTGTCTGCCTGGCACGATTAAGCTCAGCGCCTACTTCTTCACGAGCAGAGTCAATAATTGCTTCGGCTTCGTTACGTGCTCTGGTTACTGATTCTTCACTAAGTTCTGCAGCACGCTTTTCAGCAGCAGCGATAATCTCTACAGCTTTTGCACGTGCCTCATTCAATTGCTCAGCAATTTCAGCTTGTGCTTTTGCAAAAGCTTCTTTACCAGCATCTGCAGCAGCCAAACCTTCAGCAATTTTGTTAGAACGCGCTTCCATCAATTCGGCCATTGGACCGTACAGGTACTTCCTCATCAGGAAAACCAATGTCAGGAAAACAACAATCTGACCAATAAATGTCAGGTCTAAACTCATATGACCTCCTCTTTAATCATTAATTCTTTCAGCAGTTCTTTTTACAATCAGCCCAAGAACGGGTTAGCGAACAAGAACCACAGAGCGAATGCCATGATGATGAAAGGGAAAGACTCCATCAAACCAGCGAAGATAAACATGTTGAACATCAACTGAGGGCGCATTTCTGGCTGACGAGAAATACCTTCTAGTGCTTTTGAACAGATGAGACCCCAACCGATTGCAGAACCAAGTCCTGCGGCAGCGAGAATAACACCAACCGAAATTGCAGTTGCAGCTGTAATAATAATATTTGCGTCCATTTTATGTACTCCTTTCCTTTATATTTTAATATAGTGCTTTGAAAAACTAATCAGTGCTCTACCGGTTGATGTGCTATTGATAGATACACCACCGTCAGAATCATGAAGATGAATGCCTGCAAAAGCCCGATAAACAGATGGAACATAGTCCAGGCAAGACCAACAAAGAAACCTGCTGCCATACCCACTGCACCACCACCCAACAACAGGAATGCAATCAACAGGAAGATAACCTCACCGGCGAACATATTACCGAACAGACGGAAGGAAAGACTTAGCGGTTTAGCAATTTCTTCAACCACTTTCAAAATCAAGTTGATCGGCATAACAAACGGCTTAAGATAGATTGGAACCAAACTGGTAAAAGGCTCCATCACTAATTCTCTTAAGAAATGCATAGGCTTGAGCTTGAACTCATAATAAAGCACCAACACAAACACCGAGACTGCCATTGCTGCCGGCAAGTTAAGATCATTAGTAGGTACAGGACGGAAATGTTCAACACCAAACACGTGGGCTACATTACCAATCAGAAAGGCTGGTAAAATATCGATCGTGTTGATTAAAGCTATAAAAACAAACACCGTGAACGCGAGTGGCGCGATCAGCGGATTGTGAACAGGGAAATTATCTGTAACTGTCTGGTCAATAAACCCGACTACAGATTCCATGAAGTTTTGCGCACCAGTAGGCGCACCTTCAACCAAACGATTCTTCAACCACAAAGCAAAGATAAACAGCCCTGCAGCTACAACAATTGAAACCAACATTGTATCGAGATGGATTTGCATGAATGGATTAGACTCATCAATTTTCAGTGTCCAATATTGAAGATGTCCAGCAATGCCGCCTTCACCATGACTTGTTTCAGCCAAACCGGTCTCCCTTAAACTCTTTTTCAACGATCAGACAACCTCTGATCGAATTCATCTTCCTCAAATCGATTCTTTTCGCAAATCAATCAAGGCAATCATATAAACCAATACTTGCGCCACAAACATTCCGGCCGCAATCACCATTAGATGCAAAGCAAACAAATGACCCAATAACAACCCTGCTATCAGAATCACGAAGCGCATTGCAGCTCCGGCATATATGGAACGCTGAATTGCTTCTACACTCAATTCACTAGCCTGATTCAGCCTGTGCGCTAGTAGCCACGCGTTCACAATCATCAGCAACACACCATAAATAAAAGCAGTTGCAAATGCAGCATAACCTAACACCAGCAAAATCAAACAACCGAGGATTCCCGCTATAACCTGCATGCGAATAATTCGCGACAGTGCAGTTAAATTTTCCAGAGCTTTAACTCCCCAGTAAACTGATAAGATGCTCTACAACGTAGTTGTAAGTCCCCTACCCCTCATTTTTCGAAGCGGATTTTAGCGTCACCCCAGCCTCGTGACAAGTATATATTTTTATTCACCATCTTTGTCAGTCTTTTTTACACACAAACATTAAGATTTCTTTAGATTAATCCTACGACAGCCGCTTTACATGCATCCATCAAAGGATCCGGATATAGACCCAGTGCAACAATCGCAACAGCTGTAATGACAACGGTAGCCTGCATTACACGACTTTCTGTAAATTCAAATGTCACACGTGCTTCGTCAAAGTAGATGTATTTAACCACGCGAATATAATAAAAGGCACCAACAGCTGAAAAGAGCAGTGCATACAGCACTAAATAAACATGTCCAGCTTCGATAGCCGCAATAAATACCGCATATTTTGCCCAGAAACCGGCCAGGAATGGAATACCACCCAATGAAAAGAGGAACAGTCCCATGGCAAGTGCATAACCAGGGCGTACCTTTGAGAGGCCTGCAAAATCATCCAGCAGCTCGCCCTGAATACCTTCTCGGCGCATCAATATAATAATTGCGAATATGCCAAGCGTCATCACCATATAGATGGACAGGTAGACTAAGATACCAGCATAACCATCTGCGTTACCTGCAATCACACCCAAAACCACAAAGCCAACATGACCAACTGTTGAATAGGCCAGCATACGTTTGATATTGCGTTGTGCAATCGCAGCCAGATTACCTATAGCCATAGTCAGTATCGCCATACCAGTCAGAATAGTCATATATTCAGTCTGCATCGCTGGTAGAACATCAACGGCAACACGAACAATCACAACAAATCCAGCCACCTTAGGGGCAACAGACATAAAGGCCGTAATTGGCGTTGGCGCGCCTTCATAAGCATCCGGGGTCCACATATGGAAGGGTGCCATTGACACTTTAAATGCAAGACCAGCCAGTAAAAACACCAAACCGAGCAACACAGCCGGATCAGAAGAATTGCCTGTTGCATGGAGTGCTGCACCAACTTCAGAATAATCGAAACTGCCACTTACACCGTACAGGAAGGTGATACCGTACAACAACATACCGGACGACAATGCACCAAGAATGAAATATTTCAGTGCCGCTTCGTTTGAACGCAAGACTTCACGCTGGTAACCCACCAGCACATAAGTACACAAAGCCATAAGTTCCATACCAAGATAGAGAATAATGAAGTTGGTTGCTGAAATCATCAACATCATGCCCAGCATAGCAAACAGCATCAGCACATAATATTCACCGACATGATTCTCATCCTTCATATAATCAATGGAGATGAGTATCGAGATGGCTGTTGCTGCAAAAAGAAGCAACTTTGAGAATGCAGCAAACGGATCAAATACGAAGAAACCGTAAAATGCTTCGATGCTACCGGCCGGGTACAGTTGAATGGTTGCAATAGCCGCGACAACAATCGTTATCACTGCCATATATGCAGTCCAAACTTTATTCTCTTTCGAGATAAACAGATCCACCAGTAACAAGGTCATCGCCAGCACAGCTACAATCATTTCGGGCAGCAGTGTGATCAGATGATCAGGGAACGGGAAAGGGAATGTCACATTAGCCATGATTTACTTCCTTCAATGATGCGCTGCTTCGGCAGCAGGCATAGCCTGAAGCAGAGCCGCAGCGGCATCTAACTTAGATGTTGATACCTGATCAATCAGATGTGAAACGGATACGTGTAAGAGATCCAATACAGGAAGCGGATAAAATCCGATCCAGAGTGTCAGAATCATTAACGGTACAAAGTAGCCAAATTCACGGAAACTCATATCCTTCATGGTTTTAACACTGTCTTTGACCAGATCACCCATGACCACACGTTTATACATCCACAGCGTATAACAGGCCGATAAAATGACGCTGGTTGCAGCAGCAACTGCTATCCACATGGCGGAAACACCAAGATGAGCCGGAGCCGCCTCAAACGTACCAATCAACACCATGATTTCACCAACAAAGGCCGAGGCGCCAGGCAGAGCAATGTTGGCCATACAGAAGAATAGCATCACTGCGGCGAATACCGGCATCACATTGACAACACCACCATAATCCCCGATCTCTCGTGTATGCAATCTATCATACATCACTCCGACACAGAGGAAGAGTGCAGCGGCAACAAAACCGTGTGAGATCATACCAATCACCGCACCTTCAAGGGCGGCCTGGGTGAACATGAACGTGCCCAGTGTTACAAAACCCATATGTGCGATCGATGAATACGCAATCAAGCGCTTCATATCTGTCTGCATCATTGCCACCAATGAGATGTAAACAATGGCAACAAGCGACAAACCAACCATTAACGGAACGAAATATTGCGAGGCATCGGGCAACATAGGCAGTGAGAAACGCAAGAAACCATACGCACCCATCTTCAACAGGATACCAGCCAGGATGACTGATCCCGCTGTTGGTGCTTCAGTATGCGCATCAGGCAACCATGTATGCACTGGCCACATCGGCACCTTCACTGCAAACGCAATAAAGAACGCGATCCAAATCCAGAACTGCCATGTGAAGTCAAACGGGTAATCCATGAAAGCCAACATACTGAATGTATGACCAGCCTTGAAATACATCGCCAGCACAGCAATTAACATCAACAAAGAACCTGCTAGCGTGTACAGGAAGAACTTGATTGTAGCATAGACACGGTTCTTACCGCCCCAGATACCAATAATCAGATACATTGGAATCAGCATCGCTTCCCAGAAGAAATAGAACAGAATGGCATCGAGCGCACTAAATACACCAATCAGCGTTGTCTCCAGCACAAGAAATGCAATCATATACTCTTTTACGCGACTCTGAATACATGACCAGGCAGAGATGATACAAATAACTGTCAATAAACTGGTCAGTACAATGAACGGCATGGAAATGCCATCAACGCCCAGTTGATAGTTAACATTAAAAGCAGGTATCCAATGGTGGAATTCCTCAAACTGCATATGCGAAGTTGTCGTATCAAATTGCAGTACAAGAGGCAACGTCACTAAGAATGTCGCAACAGCAACAATCAAAGAGGCCCAGCGTACAGCGTTATCACCGCGTACAAATAGCCAGATAATTAACGCACCCAACGTTGGCAAAAAGATGCTCAGCGACAGGATCGGAAAGTCCAGAACGTTATGTAGCTCCATCGTCGTTCTCTCCCCTTAACCGTTTAGCAACAGATAGGTAAGGAATCCGAAGACACCTATAACCATCGCAAATGCATAATGAAATACCATACCAGTTTGCAACGCACGCATGCGCGCTGCACCGTCTTTAATCGAATCCACAATACCACGGTGAATGACACCCTTATCGATCATCGCAAGATCTCCGGATTTCCATAAGAAAGTACCCAGGCAACGAACCGGAGCGACGACATATTTATCGTAGAACTCATCCCAGTACCATTTATTCAGTAAGAATGTATAAACCGGCCCTGCGGCTTTAGCGAATTTGGCAGGCATGGCTGTCTCACGGAAATACATTACATAAGCCAGACTAATACCACCAACTGCCAACCAGAACGGCATACCCAACAGGAAGTGGAACATGCCATGTTCACCATGCTCAGCCAACTTCATCAACGGATTATGGGCATCCAAAACAAATAGACTGGTTCCAAAGAAGCCTTTAGCAATTTCAGGGTTAGCGATATCCAGATACATCACACCCCACATACCCGAGAACACCGCGCCAAGAGCCAAGACAATCAACGGAATCGTAATTACTTTTGGTGATTCGTGCAGATGCGCCTTGGTTTCAGGTTCTACACGATCTGAGTTATGGAAGGTCATAAAGAACATGCGGAAGGTATAGAAGGCCGTCATAAACACACCGGTCAACAATGCGAAGCTCGCAAATGAACCCACCCAACCATATTCTGTAAACTCACGCATCATAGTTGCTTCGATAATGAGATCCTTGGAGAAGAAACCGGCAAAAGGAGGAATCCCGGAAAGAGCCAGAGCAGCCAGTAACATTGTAATATAGGTAATCGGCATATATTTGCGCAGCTGACCCATTTTACGAATATCTTGTTGCGCCAGAACGGCATGAATGACAGAGCCGGCAGCCAAAAACAGCAGCGCTTTAAAATACGCATGCGTCATCAGATGAAAGATGCCGGCTGAATACGCAGATACACCACAGGCAACAAACATATAACCCAATTGCGAACAGGTTGAATAAGCAATTACCCGTTTGATATCATTCTGTACAAGGCCAATCGTTGCACACATCCAGGCAGTGATCGCTCCGACCACCACAACCGTAGCCAGTGCCACTTCTGAAAACTCAAACATTGGAGAGAGGCGAGCCACCATGAATACACCGGCAGTCACCATGGTTGCAGCATGAATCAGTGCGGAGATAGGTGTTGGACCTTCCATGGAATCAGGCAACCAGACATGCAGTGGTACCTGGCCGGATTTACCCATTGCGCCAATAAACAGTGCCAGACAGATAAATGTAATGGCTGAAAATTCCCAGCCCATAAAGCTGAGTGAAGCATGCTGTGCAAACAGTTCAGGCACCTTAGCAAAGACAACAGTATATTCCACGCTGCCAAAGAAATACCACACACCAAGCACACCCACGAGAAAACCAAAATCACCAATACGATTGACAATAAAAGCTTTCATCGCTGCATAGTTTGCAGACTCACGCTTATACCAGAAACCAATCAACAGATATGAGAATAGGCCCACCGCTTCCCAGCCGAAGAACAGCGTGAAGAAGTTATTACCCATAACCAGCACCAGCATGGAAAAGGTAAAGGCTGAAATATATGAGAAGAAACGTGAATAACCCGGATCCCCATGCATATAACCAATGGTATAAATATGCACACATGCTGAAACGATCGTCACAGTGATCATCATAATGACGGTCAAGCGGTCAATCATCATACCTACAGGTACGACAAAATCACCAGCCACCATCCAGGTCCAGAAATTGCCTTCGAAAGAGGCTCCAGCCAATACCTGCGTGAAGATATGAATCGATAATAGCGCTGATAAAATTACTGATCCTGATGTTATTATATGTGACAGTTTCTCTTTTAAAGCCCAACCGAACAGACCAACCAGTAATGCCGCCAATAGCGGTAAAGCAGGAATCGCGAGTAGTTCAGTAGTATTCAATGCCGTTACTTCCACTTTACTCCCCCTTAACCCTGCAACGTGTTGATGTCTTCAATTTCAATCGAACGACGTAGTCGATAGAAGCTCACCAGAATCGCCAAACCGATTGCCACTTCACATGCAGCTACAGTTAACACGAAAAATACAAAAATCTGTCCCGATATATCATTCAAGAAGTGTGAAAAAGCCACCAGATTGATATTTACAGCCAACAACATTAACTCGATACACATCAAAATTGCGATCACGTTTTTACGGTTTAGAAACAATCCTATCACGCCGAGAGAGAACAACGCTGCGGCTACAATGAGATATTCAGATAATCCGACCATTACATACTCACCTTGCGCACACGATCTTCTCTGCGCACATTTACCTGCTTCGATATATTCTGATATTTTGCATCTTTACGGCCACGAATCGTTAATACAATCGCGCCGACCAATGCTACCAACAAAATAATCGCAGCAATTTCAAATCCCAATAAATACTTAGTATAAAGAACCTGCCCGATTTCCTTGGTGTTATTCACATCCATCGCCAGATGCTCAGCAGTGGCTTTAGCACCCTCAGTAAACACCCCTGTCGTTGAAGCAGCGACAAATTCAATCATCAGAATAACTGCAATCATGCCACCCAGTGGTAAATACTGAAGAAAGTTATCGCGCATCTTGGATACATTTACTTCCAGCATCATGATGGCAAACATGAACAGCACCATCACTGCCCCTACATAAATCAATATCAGAATAATGCCCAGAAATTCTGCATCCAGCAGAAAGAACAGGCCGGCCGCATTAAAGAAGCAAAATATCAGAAACATGACTGCATGCATGGTATTGCGAGACAACACCACACCAAGGCCAGCAAATATCGACAAGCCGGCAAACAGATTAAAAAATGCGGTTTCGAGCATTATGCCTCCCTAATGACTATAGAGCTTATTGTTTTCATATCAGCCCCTGATCAACTGTAACGTGCATCGGCAGCAAGATTCGCAGCGATCTGTTTTTCATAACGATCACCCACAGCCAATAACATTTTTTTATCATAATACAGTTCAGCACGCGTCTCAGTCGCATACTCAAATTCATGCGTTTCCACAATAGCATCAACCGGACACGCTTCCTGACAGAATCCGCAATAGATACACTTCGTGAAATCGATGTCATAACGTGTCGTACGACGGGATCCATCATCACGCTCTTCAGATTCAATGGTAATCGCCAGGGCGGGACAAACCACTTCACACAACTTACAGGCAATACAACGCTCTTCGCCGGATTCATAACGACGTAGTGCATGCAGGCCACGAAAGCGTGGTGATAGCGGTGTTTTTTCTTCCGGATATTCAATCGTAATCTTCTTTTTGAACATATATCGACCTGTCACAGACAGACCAATCAACAGCTCCCAAAGAAACCACGTTTTAAATGCACGCTTCAGCATATCGTTACCTCCACGCTAGCCAGAAATCGATAATGCCGTCTAGACCGGGCGTGTAAATAAACACACCAACGACAAAGATCCAACCCAATGTCCAAGGTAGGAATATTTTCCAACCCAAACGCATCATCTGGTCATAACGATAACGCGGGAATGTTGCACGGAACCAGATAAATACAAAAATAAGGAACGCAGACTTACCCAGTAACCAGACGGTGCCCGGAATAATGTCCAAAGCCGGAATCGGTGCATACCAACCACCCAGAAACAGAATCGACGTCAGCAAGCTGATCATAATCATGGCACCATATTCAGCCAGGGAGAATGTCGCGAACCACATGCCTGAATATTCAGTATAATAACCGGAAACCAGCTCTTCCGTTTCAGTCAAGTCGAATGGTGTACGACCGGTTTCAGCGCATCCGGAGATAAAGAACACGATCAACATCGGAAACAGCGGAATCATGTACCAGTGAAGAATACCGCCAGCCTGAGCATGTACGATGTCAGTCAGGTTCAGAGAGCCAGCCAGCATCATCACGGTTACCAGACCAAACCCCATAGATATTTCATATGAAATCATCTGACATGTAGAACGAATCGAGCCCATAATTGGATATTTTGAGTTGGATGCCCAACCAGCCATTAATACACCGTAAACAGATAAGGATGAAATCGCCATCACATAAAGCAGACCAACATTCAGGTTCGAAATCGCCATAATATGTGGTGTTTCCCACACACCAAACAACGATGTTTCACCAAACGGCACGACAGCAAAAGCCACCAGAGCTGGCATCAGAGATAATAATGGCGCTCCAATAAATAACATTTTATTCGCTCGAGCCGGAATAATTGTCTCTTTCAATACCAGTTTCAGTCCATCGGCCAAAGGCTGCAATAGACCAGCAGGCCCCACACGGTTACAACCCTTACGTACCTGAATCCAGCCGATGATGCGACGTTCGAAGTAGGTAATGTAAGCAACAGACAGCGCAATTGGCACTGCAATAGCCAGAATTTCCAGCGCCCAGATACCACCCTGAATCGCCATATCAAGACCACTCATACAGCACCTCCATGTGCTGTCCCTTGCAGGCGTGCTAAAGCACGTTCAACAACTACCCTGTATAGTGTCATACCGCCCCTCCTGAAATCGAAGCTTCTGTCACATCAGACAGATCACCCGCGACACCACGCTTGGAAACAAACAATACTCCCGGACTGACATCTTCTCGAACAGCGATATGATACAACGACTCACCGAGGAAAGAGCTTACTTTGTTCTCACCCTCAGACAATCCATGAGCAATCAATGTGTCAGGATGCACAATCACATCACCAAGGGCATGAATCTTGCCAGCCTCTGTCAACGCTTCAGACGCTCTTACCCACGCACCTTCACGGTACATTGAATAACGACTCACTACATCCAGGTTAAACTTACTTTTTTGTGCGTTAGGATAAGTAACAAGGCCTTTATTGCGAGCCGGAGCAACCATGACAGCATCACGATCAGCACCATCGCAAACGCCTCCCAGTACAGGAACACTTTGACATGCTAATGCTCGCAGCTCTGTCAAATTCACTGCAGGCACTTCACCACCCATGACCTGAATCATGCGCATCATCACTTTCCATAGTGGACGCTCCTGACCAAGTGATTTAATCGGATTCGTTGCAACGCGAATACGGCCTTCCATATTCACAAACGTACCTTCAATTTCTGCATAAGCAGCTGCAGGCAATTGCACTGCCGCGTACTTACTAATCTGCCCGGACACCGCCGCTACCTGAATCAACGGCACTTTCTCCAGAGCCGCCTTGGCAGCTGCTGGAAACAAGCCATCACCAATCGGATCACTGCCTACCAGAATCAGTGCATCCAACTCACCCGCCGAGGCTGAAGCGAACAGCTCACCAGCACTAACACGCACATCACCGTAAATTGAACTGAGCACCTGCGTATTCATACCTTCCGGTATCAAATTGCGACCATCATTGTCTTTTTCTGCATGCCCACATGCACGCATCAACAGATCAAGACCATTGATCAATGCCGCCGCATCATCATGCGAACGAATTTCTTCACCCACCAACAGAGCACAGCTATCTGCCATCAATGCATCAGCCAGAATCTTACCAGCTTCATGACGATCAGCTACAGCAGCAATCCACGCATCAAAACCGGCAGCTGTTTTACCCAGAGCGCTGACCTGTTCCATAGCAAATGCAATGACAGCTGGCCAGTCACGGGGACGAATCAATGCATCATTGGTGACGTCCATATTGGTGCGGTAATTCATCGCACCGATTCTTGAGACCGGCTTGCCAGCCAGACCACGCTTACGCAAACGCTGCATCAACAGTGGCAGGCGCTGCCTAAGGTCAGAACCGAGCACTACTACCTGATCGCTATCAGCTATCTGAGCAGTCGTCATGGAGAAACCTTCTTCGAAGGCAAATGGACGCATATCGCGACGGTGTAAATCATACGCAACATGTGCATCAGGAAATAGCGTATCACGCATCAGACGAATAGATGCCTGACCTTCCACACTCCAATCAGGAGAAAACAGAATACCAACACGCTTGCCTTTCAACAGCTCAGATGCTTTTGTAAACGCATCATCCCAGTCGACACTAACCAACGCACCATTTTCACGTACTTTTGGTGCCAGGATGCGATGTTCAGAGCGGAAAGCATCATAAACATAACGGCCGCGATCACAAATCCATGGCTCAGGACTATTTTCAACCGGTTGAATACGCATCACTTCATCATCACGTGATTCAATTTGAATATCGCAGCCATTTGGACACTGCGTACATGTACTCTGATGACGGGTCATTTCCCATGGACGGGATACATCATGGGAAGGCTTATCTAGCAAGGCTCCAACCGGACAAATATCCGGCAGGTTGCCAGACAATTCAGATTCCAAAGCCTCTTCAACAATACCTGCAATGGTCATATGATCAGAACGATTCAACACACCGATATCGCCAGTGCCGGCCACTTCATCGGCAAAACGAACACAGCGCGTGCAATGAATGCAGCGTGTCATGCAAGTATTTACAAACGGGCCCAACTCATAATTCACTACAGCGCGTTTAGGTTCACTATAACGACCTTTCGATGCGCCATGCTCTACCGTATAATCCTGTAATTTACAGCTGCCGCCCTGGTCACAGACCGGGCAGTCCAATGGGTGATGAATAAGCAGATACTCCATCATCATCTCACGGTCTTTTTCAAGGCCGGGTGTCTGAGTAACCACCTTCATACCTTCGCCAACTGGTGTACAGCATGATGCAGCAGGCTTAGGCCAGCCTTCCACTTCCACCAGGCACATACGGCAATTGGCCGCTACGGAGAGTTCAGGGTGATAACAGAAATAAGGCACATCAACGCCGTTTTCACGGCATGCCTCTAAAATACTGGTTCCCGCCGCGACTTCGACTTCCTGATCGTTGATAAATAAAGAGGTCATTACGCATTCTCTCCCAAACAAGCTTGTACATCTTCAGGAAAATGTTTAAGTAATGACAACACCGGTGCCGCTGCACCTTCAGCCAGTGCACAAATAGTGCGTCCTGCCATATGCGTTGCAGCATCACCCAATACGGTTACATCTTCCTGCGTTCCCTGACCATTTTCAACACGTGTAATCACACGTTCCAGCCAACCAGTACCTTCACGACATGGTGTGCACTGACCACATGATTCATGCGCATAGAAATGCGTCAAACGACGTGTAAACGCCACCAAGTCAGCCGTTTCATCCATCACAATAATGGCTCCTGACCCCAGAAACGAACCCGCTTTCATCAAATCATCATAGGTAAGCGGAGTATCATAATGTTCGCCCAGTAGCCATGGTGTAGAAGAGCCGCCCGGAATAATAACTTTTGGCACTGTTCCATGCTGAAGACCACCACAATAGTCCTCAATCAATGTTTTCAGTGATGTGCCCATCGGCACTTCATAATTACCCGGCTTATTCACATGACCTGACACTGAGAAAATCTTGCAACCCGCATTGTTGGGAATACCAATAGCCGCATGCCAGTCACCGCCAAGTTCCAGAATCGCAGGTACTGTCGCCAGTGTTTCCACATTATTGACTACCGTTGGACAGCCATAAAAGCCTTCAATAGCAGGGAATGGTGGTTTAAAGCGCGGGCGACCCGGTTTGCCTTCCAATGATTCAATCAAAGCTGTCTCTTCACCACATACATAAGCGCCAGCGCCACGATGCACAGTAAGATTCATACTATAATCACTGCCAAGGATATTTTCGCCCAGTAGATTGGCCGCATAAGCTTCTTTAATGGCTGCATTCATGACATTCACTTCATGCACAAATTCACCACGCACATAGATATAAGCATCTTTCACATCGAGCGCAAAACCAGCCATGATCATGCCTTCAATCAGCAGATGTGGATCAAAGCGCATAATATCCCGGTCTTTGAATGTACCAGGTTCACCTTCATCTGCATTGCATAACAGATATGTTGGCTTACCGGTGTTTCGCGGCACAAATGACCATTTCAGACCAGTTGGGAAACCTGCCCCGCCACGTCCACGCAATCCGGATGTTTTCATTTCATCAATAATTTTACTTGGATTGAACTCTTTGAGTACAGTAGATAGAAATGCATATGCACCGTGTTTCTGTGCCACGGCCAGCGTATTCATATCCGGCACATTGATGTTATCGAAACAGATCTGTTTTACCTGTTTAGGGTCAGAGGAAATGGTCATGCCGCACCTCCATCACGAACCTTAGTAATCAAAGCATCCATGTCAGCAGCCGTAACTTTTTCATGATAGGTATTATTCACCTGCACAACAGGTGCGCCAGCACATGCTCCCGCACATTCCACTTCCGCAATGGTAAACAAACCATCAGCAGTGGTTTCACCCTGTTTAATACCTAATGTTTCGCACATATGCGCGACGAGCTCATTGGCACCATTGAGCATACAGCCGGCATTGGTACACACTTCCAAAAGATATTTACCGGTAGGTTGCTCTTTAAACATCGTATAAAAAGTCACCACTTCACGCACTTTCATCAAACGAAGCCCCAGCACTTCAGCAATCATCTTTTGTGCATCCATGGAGATATAACCAAAATCTTCCTGCGCCATATATAATACAGGCATCAAGGCCGACTGCGCTCCGGGATAACGCTTCACCAGCTCCGCTATTTCGCTCAGGCGCTCATCACTGAAGCGTGCTTCTTGAGAATAAACCGCATCCGCACTCATCGGTCAACCTCCCCAAATACAATATCCTGCGTACCAAGAATCGCCACAACATCAGCAACCATGTGGCCACGAATCATATAATCCAGCGCTTCAATATGGGCAAAACCAGGCGCACGCACTTTCATACGGTACGGCTTATTAGACCCATCAGAGACAATATACACCGCAAACTCGCCCTTTGGATGCTCCACAGCTTGATACACTTCACCTTTCGGGACATGAAAACCCTCCTGAAAATATTTGAAGTGATGAATCAACGCTTCCATATCCGCTTTCATATCAGCGCGACGCGGGTTGGTCAGTTTCAGATCATCAACCTTTACAGGCCCGGGGTTTTTTTCCAGCCACTCAATGCACTGGCGAATAATGCGATTTGACTCGCGCATCTCTTCCACACGCACTAGGTAACGGTCATAACAATCGCCCGTCACGCCTACAGGAATATCAAAGTCCATCTTATCGTACACATCATACGGCTGCTTTTTGCGGAGGTCCCATTCAACACCGGAACCGCGAATCATCGGGCCGGTAAAGCCCCAATCCAGTGCAGCTTTTTCATCCACAATGGCAATATCCACATTGCGCTGTTTCCAGATACGATTTTCAGTTAACAGTGTTTCATACTCATCAACATAGGTTGGAAAGCGTTCGGTAAAACCTTTGATTTTATCCAACAACCCATCCGGTAGATCTTTTGATACGCCACCAGGACGGAAATAGGCAGCATGCATACGCGCACCACTGACTTCCTCGTAATAATCAAAAATATCTTCACGTTCTCGGAAACAATACAAGAAAACGGTCATAGCACCGATATCCAGCGCCACCGCGCCCAACCACATAGTATGGTTAAGAATACGTGTTAATTCAGCATACATCACGCGAATATACTGCGCCCGTTCAGGTGCTTCGACGCCCAATAACTTCTCAACACCCAATGCATAAGCATGCTCATTAGCCATCATCGAGACATAATCAAAGCGGTCAAAATATGGCACATTTTGCAGATAAGTTTTGTATTCAAATAGTTTTTCGGTACCGCGATGCAGTAGTCCGATATGCGGGTCAGCCTTTTCAACCACCTCACCGTCCAGCTCAAGCACCAAACGCAACACACCATGTGCAGCAGGATGCTGAGGACCAAAATTCAGCGTATAATTCTTAATTTCAGCCACGGTCAACTCCCGGCCATGTACGATCTACCAACACGCGCTCTTGCACTTCATTGGGTCGATACACGCAGCGCCACTGCGCTTCATCAAAGAACATTTCAACACGACCTGTAACAGGAAAATCTTTACGCAACGGATGCCCTTCAAAACCATAATCGGTAAGCAAACGACGCAAATCAGGATGATGGTTAAAGATAATACCATACATATCGAATGCTTCACGCTCGAACCAGTTAGCTGTGGACCACACCTCAGTCACCGAATCAACCAATTCGCGCTCATTCACACCCACTTTCAAACGCAGGCGTTCATTTTTTGACACTGAAAGCAGATGATAGACAACTTCAAAACGTGGCGCATCTTCAGGCCAGCCCGGCATCTCAGAGAGATCGACACCGCAAATATCCATCACCTGTTCAAATGCATGTTCATTTTTCAAATAATGACACGCCTCTGCAATCGCATCCCGATGCAGCAGCACCACCTGACAATCCAGCCCTTCACTTGCATCCAGCACCAGATCACCAAACTTATCACGCAAACCCGCAACCACAGAAGAAACTTCCGCCGATGCACTTATACCAATGTCGTCCTGCAATTTCTCTGTCATCATTACCTACCGAGCAATCGTATTGGTGCGCTTGATTTTTTCCTGCAACTGAATAAAGCCATAAAGCAATGCTTCTGCGGTCGGAGGACAACCCGGCACATATATATCTACTGGTACAATACGGTCACAGCCACGTGTCACCGAATATGAATAATGGTAATAACCACCACCATTGGCACATGAACCCATCGAAATAACCCAACGAGGTTCAGACATCTGATCATAGACTTTGCGCAGTGCCGGAGCCATCTTGTTACACAACGTACCAGCTACCACCATCACATCAGCCTGACGTGGAGATGGGCGGAACACGATACCGAAACGATCCAGATCATAACGCGAAGCGCCGGCATGCATCATCTCAACAGCACAACACGCCAAACCAAATGTCATCGGCCACAATGAACCAGCACGCGCGCCGTTGATCAGCTTATCTGCTGTAGTGGTAATAAAACCTTTTTCAAGAACGCCTTCTATTCCCATTGCAAGGCTCCCTTCTTCCAAGCGTAAACATATCCAACCAACAGGATCACAAGAAACATCACCATTTCAACAAAGCCAAACAGGCCGATCTGATCCAGCACGATAGCCCATGGAAACAGAAACGCGCTTTCAAGGTCAAAAATAACAAATAATATAGCTAATAAATAGAACCGAACATCAATTTGCAGTCTGGCATCTTCAAATGCTTCAAAACCACATTCGTAGGCAGAAAGTTTCTCTGCATTCGGCTTCTGCTCAGCAATGAGAAAGGTTAAAGCAAGAGGAGCAGCACCCATTGCAAGCGCAATGAGTATAAAAATAAAGATTGGTGCATATTGATTGGCGAGATACTCCGCGCCCATGAATCCCCTCCCTGAAGCCCAAAACTACCCTTTTTTCGTGCGGGTGCTTGCTACCACCGACATCCATATCGGTCAAGTTTTACAACACTCTACAGCGTTAAAAAGCCGCACTAAAAATATGGTATTCGAGACTCCTTTATGGCCGCATCCTAAGCATTTTTACTGAAAAAAACCAAGCTTTACAATTGATAACTTTCTTAAAAGCCATCATCGCGGCCGCAGACAACCTTATTACGACTTCATTACAAATGAACACGCAATGGAACCGCCACCCCCTCTTCCAACACCTGAATAGATAAAGGATACAAACCCCGCGGACAGGGTCCGGCCAGACACTCACCCGACAAAGGCTGAAATAGCGCATGATGTGTATGACAAACCAAAGACTCACCATCATCACTAAAAAACTGACCTGGAACCCAGTCCAGCGGAGAGCCTGCATGCGGGCAGTGATTGCGCCAGGCTCGCAACTCACCTTGAAAACAGAGCAAAAAACCTTGCTCTACCAACTCCACTTCTGCCCCATCAGAAAGAGACATCGTCGCCTGCAGATCAAAACAGACCGCCTCTCCCTCCGCTGGCCGTGGCACCACCTGCCAATTTTCATCATCATTCATGCCCTCACTCCAGCAGTGATCGCCATGCAATTCAAGCACGCCGATAGAAGCCAGGACAGAGCAATCGCATTAAAAACTCCCTGTTTACGATCATGATTCAGCCCCTTCACCACAGAGGACGCAGTGTTACCCCAAACAACGACAAGCACATATAACGCGTTAAACCCCTTTACTCTATTCAATCCACTCAGGTTTGGAGACGCGGCTTTAGTCCCGCTCTACTGCCGCAGATGGCGCAGCGAAAGGAGCGCCGCCCGAGGCATGGAATGCGATCACCCTGCAATCAGAAGCCTAACTCTTGTCACCTGATCAATCTGCATACATACTACTTGCACTATCTTGAATCACACCACGCAAAGGAGCCATCATACCCATGACAGAAGCAAGCTGTCTGCGCATCTACCTGCATGAATCCAGTAAAATTGATGGCCAACCAGCCATGGAAAGCATTCTCAAACTCTGCCACGACGCCGGACTCAGAGGCGTCTCCGTATTGCGCGGCATAGAAGGCATAGGACAAAACGGCGTACACTCCACATCATTTTTAGCGCTATCCAATGATCTACCACTTATGATTGAAGCCATCGACACAAGCGAGCGTGTAGAAAGCGCACTAACACAGATGCAAGCACACCTGGGCGGATGCACTGTAGCCACATGGCCTGTTTCAATCAGACTTGGTTGCATCGACACCAACGGAGCAACGCATGGCAATGATTGATACGCTCAGGAAAGTTCCACTTTTTACAGAGCTTGATGATGACGAATTGGAAGCGGTAGCCGCGCTTGCATCCAGTATCGAGGTTCCAAAAAAGAGCATCGTAGTACAAGAATTCGAACCCGGAAACTCACTGTATATTATCTTATCCGGTGAAGTAAAAGTCTCCACCTACTCCATGGATGGCCGCGAAGTGGTATTGGCCCTGCTCGGTAAAGCTTCATTTTTTGGCGAAATGTCCCTACTTGATGAAGAGCCACGTTCAGCCAATGTCACTACCATGGGAGATTGTAAATTCGCCAATATTCGCAGAAGTGATCTGGTCCCTCTGCTGCTTGATCAACCTAGAATTTCATTAAAACTACTCACAGAAACAGCCGCTCGACTACGAAAAACCAGCGGCATGCTCAAACGCGTCAGCAGCATGGATGTGCCGCATCGCCTTTACACCTACTTGGTCGATCACTGCCACCGGTTTAGCCAGCAAGATGCGGACGGCTGGTGCGACACCGTATTGCCCACCCATCAGCTACTGGCAGATCAACTTTCAACCAGCCGTGAAACCATTTCACGCGCTATCAGCCAGCTTAAAAGGGATGATATCCTCAGACAAGGCGAAGGTCGTGGTAGAATGCGTATTAATGTAGAAGTACTCGAAGATCTGCTAGCTGACTTTTAAACTACGCAGAGAAACCAGATCATACAGATAATTTCACTTCAAGGCCGGCTTGCCGAATCTTGTCAGCCATCGCCTGCATCCATTCATGCTCAAGTGTGGAGAGATACATAGCCTCCTCCTGCAAAGAAGGCCGCGCCAGACCATACAATAATACCCCGCAAATCGGCACGCCATCACGCAGCAGTGTTTTCAGAAAATCGATATATGCGACCACCTCGGATTCACAAGGCGCCTCTCCCTGCCAGTTAAACATACAGGTCTGAATCCACACAGGGCAAACCGCCGCCACCGAATCAAGCTGCCGCCGCAAACGACCCACCCCCAGAGCAACACCATTAATACGCTGAATACCGGCATCGGTAACACTATCCACCTTCACCCACGCTTCACCATGATGCTGTGCCATCAAAGCCAAGCCACCCTGAACATGCGCTTTATGAACATAAGAAGCATTGGTAATCAATCGCAACGGCACATCAAGTCCAAACCCATTCATTACTTCAACAATGATTTGCACCACAACATCAAACTGACTGCAACTGGTAGGCTCCCCGTTTCCGGAAATAGCCACATCACAGAGCGTTCGACATTCTTCCGGCACGCGCTCTCGCATAAAATCACCCGAAATAATGCCAGACAGCAAGCGCTCCAACTCAGCTCGCAAGAGAGATAAATCAATATCAGGGGCTACTCCACGCTGCAAATCAGGCACCTGACAATAGGCACAATGCCAGTTACAGGCATTGTTCGGATTAAGGTTGATACCAACAGAGACACCGCCAGCGCGCCGGGAAATTACCGGGTACACATACAGCATTCCAGCAGCATCACGATCATGATTTTTACTGTTCAGGCGATTATTCATCAAGCATATAAATTAAGTAACTGGCCATTAAGTTCCGGCAATGCTGGCCCCGAAGCCCCACGACGTGAATAGATGGCTGGCGACTCTTGGGCTGGCTGCGCATCACCCCGGTAATGAATCTGAGTGTTATTTCGCATGCGCGCCATCGATGTGACTTCAACGACTCTCTCCGCCTCAATAATCGGACGCACAGGCCGTTCACCCTGCATTAGCGGCGGCACAGGCATCGCTACAGGGTTGCTATCAACACGCAACATCAATCCAAGGGTAACAGACATAAGTCAAAGATTATAAATGCACGGCGCACATTGTTCAACTTCGGCCAAAAAATCGACCCTAGGCCAGCACGGAGAAACAGCAGCAACAGTCAACGCACAATAGAATGCGTTGCCTTCGGAGCACCCGTAATATTCACCCCCACGCCTTCGCTCGAAACCCAATCACCCCACCTAAAGTACAGAAGAATAAAATCGGAACGATTTAAACAGAGCGCCGCGATCGGCAGCTTCCGGCCAAAAGGGACATGCAATGTTCAGCTTGTTGTAATCAACCACTGTGCGCTGAAGCGCACAGAATGTGTATAACGACTAGAAGTCGTCCCTTACTCGACCCTAAATAGGTCTCCGCCCTGATCTTCCTCTTCAAAATGGTGAGCTATGTACTTTTCTATCATCTTTGATGACACGTTGCCCGTGCTCACTGCAAAATACCCTCTGGCCCATAGGTGCTGACCCCAGTAACGCGTCTTTAAGTGTGGAAAATCTTGCTGCAGTTTCCGCGAACTCTTTCCCTTCAAATACTGTACCAGCTTGGATATTGAAGTGGATGTGTCTATTGATACAAGTATGTGGACATGATCATCACTAACAACTCCTGAGAGTATTTCAGCATTTTCTTCAGTGCATATTCTCCGAATCATATCTCGTGTTCGGATCGCAACGTCACCCTTCAGAAATTTGTATCGATATTTAGTAATCCAAACTATATGTACTTCTATGCTGAAAACACTGTGGCTCGATTTCCTATAATGCTTGCCCATGAATCAATCATACCATGCTGAAGCCTTCGCCTGAAGGCGAGGGTTTTAACCCAACCCGGACGCGTGACAATAAATAATATTGCTAGATGTTTTATATAAGGATTAGAATCCTAACGTCTAAGAATCATAAACAGGTAAAAATTACTAAATCATAGGGTTAGGGCAGAATATTTATGGGTAATAATTTAATTCAAGTCGGATGGCGCGAATGGGTAGCCTTACCTGATTTGGGTATCGCTACGATAAAAGCAAAATTAGACAGTGGTGCAAGAACATCATGTATCCATGCTTTTTATGTCGAAGACTTCAAAAAAGGTAGTGAAGATTGGGTTCGATTTGGAGTTCATCCTAAACAAAATGATACCGCGAGTGAATTGGTGTTGCTCTAGCTGAAAACCATAAAGCAGCTGAAAGCGTAATTGAGGCATTCCTCGGCTTAAAGGCAAACATACTGGTTCAAGAGTTTATTGAAGAAGCCGGAGGGGCTGATATCCGTTGCTTGGTGGTGGATGGAAAGGTTGTTGCTGCGATGAGGCGACAAGGTAAAGAGGGTGAGTTTCGCTCGAACCTACATCGCGGCGGGTCAGCAAATATTGTAAAGATTACCCCTGAGGAGCGCTCAACAGCGGTAAGGGCAGCTAGAATTATGGGTTTATGTTGCGGGTGTAGATTTATTGCGCTCCAATTGTGAATATGTATGGGTTTATTCATCAAACACGGTATTTACCTGACAGAAGAGATTTAAACCGCTGCTTCCCTGGATCTGAAAAAGGGTCGATGGCTGGGCGTTTGGCCCATCTTTTTTTTAATGAAGTTGCTATTCGTGCTGGTAAACGGGGCATTCTTCAGGTGATGCAATAACGCATATCGCAAGATTTAAATCTTTGGATGATGCCGCTGATTCAGTTGAGATATTTCATAGTGAGTTTGATACCGATGATAATATCGCCTTTGAAGAAAAAATTGATGATTCTCCAATATTGTAAACTGCATAATGATATCGAACGTATCATATAAGCAGAGTTCAAAAACTTTGCTGCTATAATATTTTATATAATTCTAAAATATAAGCGCCTGCTTTTGACCGAAACAAGCCACTCAAAGCCAACAACGCACAATCCATGCGAAAAAGAAAAAGGGCCACTAGGACCCCTTAATCTGGAGCGGGTAACCGGGCTCGAACCGGTGACCTCGACCTTGGCAAGGTCGCGCTCTACCAACTGAGCTATACCCGCGAATCGGGGCGAATCATGGCGTGCAGTTTTTTTCTGTCAAGCCTTAAAATACATTTTTTTAGATGCTAAAGATATGGCTTATGGCATTATATGCAGTGCGTGTACAAAGACATCTACAAAGGGGAAAAACCATCGTGAATAATGACATGCCACGTAAGATTTATATCCTTGATACCAACGTTCTCATCCATGACCCCAATGCTCTGCAGCGTTTTGATGAACACGATGTAGTGCTACCCATTGTGGTACTCGAAGAGATGGATCATGTAAAAAAAGGGCTTGATGAGCTGGCCCGCAATGTGCGCGAAGTATCCCGCCAGCTCGATGAGTTAAGTCAGGAGTGCGGCGATCTCTCCAAGGGCTGTCTTCTACCCGGCGGCGGCCACCTGTTTTTTGAAATGAGCAATCATGCATTCGACCTGTTACCGGACTCTTTAAGCAAAGGCAGTGCTGACAATCGCATCATTGCCGTTGCCATGTCAGCCCAAAACGCTAGCCCTGAACGGCAAGTCATTCTTGTTTCCAAAGATATCAACCTGCGTATCAAAGCACGTGCATTAGGATTAAAGACGGAAGACTATCGTTCTGACCAGGTTGTCAGCGACCTCTCTGTACTGCCTAGTGGCAAGGTACGCCTTGATCTTGAAACATGGGAAATCATGGCTGAAAACCTTGAGGTATTGGAAAACAACCACGGCAATCATTTTGTGGTCACCTGGCCTGAGGATATGGCCTTACCATTCAAAAACTCCTTCGTCATTTTACCCGGCGATCGTGAAATTGCCATGCGTTGCAATGAGATAAATATCGACGAACGCCGCGTCCATCTGTTGGATATTTTATCGCATCGAACCGAAAGACACGCGGTCTGGGGTGTTCAAGCTCGCAACCTTGAGCAGAACATGGCCATGAATTTACTAATGGATGCAGACCTTGATCTGGTCGCCATGATGGGCCTGGCAGGATCAGGCAAGACACTATTGGCTTTGGCAGCCGGCCTGCATCAAACACTGGATATGGGACTGTATGAAAAGATATTGGTAACCCGTGCGACTGTACCCATGGGGCAGGATATCGGATTCTTACCCGGCACCGAACGTGAAAAACTGGAGCCATGGATGGGAGCTATTACCGACAATCTTTCCATCCTGCTGGGCGATGAAGCACAAAATATTGCCGATATTTTGGGGCAGAATCGCATTGAAATTGCCGCCCTCTCTTATGCGCGTGGCCGCACTTTCACCAAAACATGGTTAATCGTTGATGAGGCCCAGAACCTGACCCCTCATCAGATGAAAACCATTGTCACCCGCATGGGTGAGGACTCAAAATTGATCATTCTTGGCAACAATGCTCAGATTGACACACCTTATTTAACCGCCCACACCAACGGGCTGACACAAGCAGTATCTGCCTTTGCTGACTGGGAATACGCCGGCCACATCGCCTTAAAAGCCAGCGAACGATCCCGACTAGCTGCCAAAGCTGTTGAAGTACTATAACGCATGCACGTCAAAATATTTTAAGCGAGCTCTTCATGTTCTGGAAAGAAAAAACACTGTCGGATATGTCCGATGACGAATGGGAATCACTCTGTGATGGCTGCGGTCACTGCTGCGTATGGAAATTTGAAGATGAAGATTCTGGCGAAATTCTCTATACCGATATTCGCTGCAAACTCTTCGATGATAACACATGCCAATGCACCGATTATAAACAACGCAGTGCATTGGTACCTGAATGTATGAATATTCGCACATTCAGCGATCAGCAATTCAACTGGCTCCCTACCACCTGTGCTTATCGATTGCTGCATGAAGGCAAGCCTCTTTTTCCATGGCATCACCTGATATGCCACGATAAAAATGCCGTGCATCAAGCAAAAATATCGTTACAAAACAAAACCGTATGTGGTGAGCAGTTCACGGAAGAAGATATCATTCGTCACATCATTGACCCCGATGAAATCAGTCAATGAACTCGCCCCCTGCCCTTGTGGCAGCGGCAATAGCTTGGCCAATTGCTGTAAAACTCTTATCGACAACGACAGTGCAAGCAGCCCTGAAACACTCATGCGCTCGCGCTATACAGCTTATGTATTAGGCTGTTGGGATTACCTGCACACAAGCTGGCACCCGGACACCCGCCCATCGTCGGTATCTCCGACATCCACTGACTGGCTGGGGCTGAGCATTGTCAAAAGCAGCCACGACTGCGTCGAATTTATCGCTGGTTTTAAAGAAGAGTCAAAGATTATGCTGCTGCATGAAAGCAGCCGTTTTCAACAAGTAGATGGTCACTGGCGCTATCTGGATGGCAAGTGCGAAATCTTAGAAGCAGGACGAAACGCACCCTGCCCCTGCAATAGCGGCCTAAAAACCAAACGCTGCTGTGGAAAAAGTTAAACAATACACAATACCGTATATTTTCTGAACTTATGAACTTCTCCACTTACAAAAACAGATTCATCGCGGAAGCTCGGAAATACTGATTTGGGCATACGAGGGAAAAGAAACTGTGGCGTGATGGATAGGCGAATAAAGAAAAGCTTAGCCACGAATTCCACGAATTCCACGAATTAAAAATCTATGATCATTGCCTTACAAGGTGAATGCGCTGGCGCAAAGAAAGTACCTTGGAGATATTCGTGTCCATTCGTGTGATCACCCCCAAGGGAGCTCCTTGGGCTCACTTACCTTGTCTCTCTTTAATTAAAGGAATGCGTTCTCTTTCTTTTTTAATAAATCGTAAGATAGCTGAACTTTGTACGTAATCATGTACGTTCATAGTTCCCGCTAATTTGCAATGAACCAACAAAAAAAGCCCGCATACATAGTACGCGGGCTTTTTAATTGGTCTCATCAGAGAATTCAGAGCTCCTATAAACAGAGCATAGCTTTCAGATTGCTCCTGATTTTTTCTAATAACAAGGCGAAAATACGAAGCGTACTAAATGTAAGTATTCGGGGCATCCATGCCCCTCTCAAGCAACCTATCGGTTGTGCAAACAGCATCCTGCCTTTTGTGAGCACTTTTCAACACAGTGATTAGGAAAATCAGGGGTGATATGGAGGCTATGCGACGCCGATCGCTTCACGCCATGCTAACACCAGACGAAACTCTTCATTATTCAAATCCACGGATAGATCGGATTTAATTTCTGAGAGTGAAGCATACGGATCTGCATCCGTAAGCTCGTTCATCACCGTCTCAAAATCTTTACCAATGTAGGCTGGCACATCGAGATACTGACCGGCACGAATAATGGTAACGTAATGCTTGAGAACTGTAGTTTCACTCACACCCTGCTGCGCAGCATTTTCAGCCAGCGTCAGGCCTTTACGGTACAGAGCCAGCGTGTAGGTCTGTGTTTCATTCAAGCCAGGGCCTTTAGCGATCAGCATCGGAATATCCTTGCTGTCATCCTTGGCTTTTTTACTGGCCTTGCTATCACCGTGCTTTTTAATCAGCGCAATAAAGGCATCACCATATGCTTCCAGCTTATGTTCACCCACACCACTGATCAAACGCATAGCTTTATCAGTATCCGGCTTACGTTGACTCATTTCAGTGAGTGTCACATCATTAAAGACAACATGCGGTGGCACATCTTCTTTTTCGCCCAACTCTTCGCGCAGTGCTACAAGCTTCTTGAACAGGAGCTCATCACGCGCCATACCCAAGCGTTTAAACTGCCTTCTAATACCAGGCTGATACTTGGCCAGCATGATCGGCTCACCGGCACCAATAAATTCAGCCTTCTTGGTCGCCAACATGGCGGCACGCTTGGATACATCCTGCATAAAATAACCATGATGCACCATTTGACGCAAAATAGATGTCCACTCATCAGCATTGATATCCGCACCGGCACCATGACTTTTGATCTTGTCATGTTTATTTTCTTTGATACGCGCATTGTTTGAACCACGCAGCACATCAATAATATACCCCATGCCAAAGTGGCCCTTTACCTCACGCACACATTGCAACGCAGCCACAGCAAGCTCGGTTGCATCATAGGTTTTCGGTGGATCAAGACAGACATCACAGTTACCACATGGTTCTTCCAACGCCTCTCCGAAATAACCAAGCAATACACGGCGGCGACATGTCAACGCCTCAGAAAAGCCCACCATACTATTGAGTTTATGCACTTCCACACGACGCTGATCGATATTTTCCACATTCTCAATCAGGCGACGAACCAGATTCACATCACCGGAGCCATACAACATCAACGCTTCCGATTCCAAGCCGTCACGGCCGGCACGCCCTGTTTCCTGATAATAAGATTCAATACTCTTGGGAATATCATGGTGAATCACAAAACGCACATTGGGTTTATCAACCCCCATACCAAAGGCAATGGTCGCCACAATCACTTTCACACGGTCGCGCAAGAAATCATCCTGCACCTTTTCACGCGAACGGCCCGGAATACCGGCATGATAAGCTGCTGCACGAATACCGTGACGCTGTAAATTCACGGCCAGATCTTCCACCCGTTTTCTCGACAGACAATAAATCACACCTGAACAGTTCTGCCAGCTTTCTAAAAATTGTAAAATCTGGGTCAATGGCTGACGCTTTTCAGCTACCAGATAACGAATATTAGGGCGATCAAAACTCGCCGTAAAACGCTGAGCTTTTTCCAGCTTCAGGCGCTCACTAATATCTTCTCGTGTATGTTCATCAGCCGTCGCAGTAAGTGCCAGCATCGGCACATCAGGGAAAATTTCACGCAATTCACCCAGACGTACATATTCCGGTCTGAAGTCATGACCCCATTGTGATACACAATGCGCTTCATCAATAGCGAACATTGAAAGCTCTAATTTTTGTAATTTTGCAAGAAATGGCTTGGAAAGCAGGCGCTCTGGCGCAGCATAGAGCATATCCAGATCACCGGATTCAAATCGCTCCAGCACATCCTTCGCATCGGCAGCTTTTAACGATGAATTATAATATGCAGCTTTCACACCACAGGCATTCAACGCATCAACCTGATCTTTCATCAAAGAGATCAATGGTGATACTACAATCCCCGTACCCGGACGCATCATGGCTGGAATCTGGTAACACAGTGACTTACCGCCACCTGTTGGCATCAATACAAAGGCATCTTTACCATCCATAAGTGCACAAATGATATCTTCCTGCATCGGCCGAAATGAATCATAACCAAAGCTATCTTTGAGTACCTTACGCGCTTGTTCTTTTACTTTCTTCGTTGCCATTCTATCCTCTCACACTGGGCAGTACCCAATGCTTTATCATCTAATTATTATGTCGTATGGATCAATATTGATCAGCGTTCATTACAGTGACATGAATGTCTTTAAATACTATTTACCCATCAATAGGGCCTGTTACAGAGCTATTTTACGGCTTATTTTAGTCATTGAATCACATCGCAAATTAAAGCGCAAGTTTTTTCACCACTCTTCAACTTTTTCTGCTATGGCGGTGTATCTCTGTTAATGCTGACAGTTAGAGCAATAAAATGTACTGCGTCCAGCTTGCGAGATACGCTTAATCAGCTTATCACATGCAAAACAGCGCTCTCCCTGTCGACCATAAACTTGAAAGCTATGTGCAAAATACCCGGGCTTACCATCAGCATGAACAAAATCACTGATCGTTGAGCCGCCAGCATCAATAGCTTCTCTCAACACCTGCCGGATCACCTTCACCAATAGCTGCAATCGCTCAGTAGAAATTCTACCTGCCGCTCTGGTCGGGTGAATACCAGCTCTGAACAAGGACTCCGAGGCATAGATGTTACCCACGCCAACCACGATACCCGCATCCATAATGACGTTTTTGACAGGCGCTTTACGCCCCGCACAGGCTTTAGCCAAATACTCCACACCAAAAGTATCGGACAGTGGCTCCGGCCCAAGAGCTGCAAACCAGGCATGTTGTTCAAGCTTATCGGCATACAACAGTCCCGCATAACCAAAGCGCCGCGCATCGCGATAACGCAAACTTTGTCCATCACTAAGGTTGAAACAGACATGTTCATGTAAGCCACATTTGGCCTGTTCAGGTAACACATGAAACTGCCCGGTCATACCCAAGTGCCAAACAAGCACCTTTGCACGCTCAGTATTAGCATCCTCAATATCAAACAACAGATACTTAGCACGCCTGCGAACCGCTTTCACTCGCTTGCCCTGCAACAGTGACAAATCAGGCAACGGATAACGCAAAGAGCTGCGATGACAGATTACACCGATGATATCTCTATCTGTCAGCAGTGGCTCAAGCCCGGCTCGTACCGTTTCAACTTCAGGCAATTCAGGCATTTTTCGCTCCTTGTAACATCATCCCACTTTAAAAAAGTCACATGATAATTGAGAGATGCAACACTGACTTCACAATTATGATTTCACAGCTCAAAACCATAACTTTTCAGAGAGCATTCTCACACATTCTTTATTGCCAATATGTAGTAAATTATACATGGTTGCACTTGGATATTAGTTTTAACCCCATTATTCAGCCGTGCCGTTCAAGGATTGAATATAGTTATGCATGTCAGGAGAACGCACTGTGAAAAACACCACGCACGTTGATACATCAGCCCTAAGTGGAGTATTAAAACAGCTCTCCCCCATACAGTTCTTTGGTGGCATCGCGATACTGATACTAATCACGTTTTCATTTTATTCTCTCTCTCGTGATCTTGCTATCGGCCTTGAAGATGATCTGCGTACCGCATTTGACCAG